>NZ_JAERKB010000019.1:0-61483 GCF_018257325.1 Nissabacter archeti | reverse complement strand
GGGAGTTATATCCGGATAGATGAAGACGGCATTGAGTCGGCCACGATGGGCGATTATGTCACTAAAGCCGGGTATTACGACAGGAAGAAAAAGGCGCGGCAGGTGGTTGAGATGCGGGAATTACCGGCGGCGATTAAAAACGCGACAGTGTCTGATGGGAAATATAATGAACATTTTTGCCTGTTCGACAAGTCGACAAGTATGCAATGTAATGATTTTGCTTATGGTATCTCTTCAGAAAGTAATGAAATCAAGGAGGGCGTAACTGATATGGAAGGAAAAACAACAGCA
Organism: Nissabacter archeti; assembly: GCF_018257325.1. Classification (NCBI taxonomy): domain Bacteria; kingdom Pseudomonadati; phylum Pseudomonadota; class Gammaproteobacteria; order Enterobacterales; family Yersiniaceae; genus Nissabacter; species Nissabacter archeti. The sequence goes on along the minus strand of NZ_JAERKB010000019.1, from coordinate 61,192 downwards.
TTACACAGTGAACTCCCTGAGAGCATTACTCTTGAATATCTTTTTCAAACAAAAATAGGATTAAGATAATGGCGATAAGTCAATCGAAGATGTCTGATTTAACCAACACCAAAGGGAAGGAGGTACCGGTTGACGTGTTTCACCTTGACCAAATCCCTGATGCTATGGAAAACATGGGATGGGAAATGGCACCGAAACTGATGCGGCACTGGTTTAGTATAACGCCGGCATTTGCTTTTAATGAAGAGTCAAAAGAAAACCTTCTTAATTTAGATGCGAACTTAATCACTCCCTCCAAAATAAATGACGATATCATAACTATGGCGTGGGCAATGAGATTTCAGCAGGTGTTCGAATCGATAAAAAATCTAAAAGCAACCTGGAGTAGCGAAGCAGGGCTGAGCGTATTAAAAAGTCGACTAAAAAAATTGGGCTACAATGAGCGATCAAATATCAGCATTGGTTTTTCTAGTGATGTTAAACTTTTAGATTCATTGGCACAAGTCAACTTCAAGGTCATAGGAGATAAGTCTGATACAATTGATGACTGGTATGGTGCGATGGGCCTCTCCACCTTAAAGATTTGCGTTAGAGGGCACACCGAAAATATGAATGGAAAATCATTTATTCATGTTGAATCAATAGGGTTTTACTTAAAAGACACTTACGACTTTCTAGATGAAAAAATAGTTGGCATTAGTGTTCTAGAACCGCTAGGAATATGGAGTAAAAAGAGGGTATTAAACAAAATTGAAACAGCAAGCTATATGTCTTCCTATGTAACGAGCTCATTTATTGATTTGTCTCTATATTTCTCAGGATTTGTTCCTATCTTCAATTCCGACTTCAGGGAGTGGCAGAAAAAACATAACTCAGGCGGAGATTTCATTGTTTTTTCAGATGTCTTATGGATGCCGCCCTTAGATAAAGATCGGGTGATAGAATTATGATAACTAAAAAAATTATAGTGCGGATTATATATTCCTCTTTTTTGTGTTGGTGGATTGTTTATTCATCATCTTTTTATTACGGCAGCTATAATAAATATGCTGAAGTAAAGAGTGATGATAAAGAATATAAGGTTATTATTTATAGTCACTTACCTATATCTCCGTATTCTATTTTTAAAATATTGACAGGAGATAAGTATTTTTTTATTCTTTATAAAAAAGGTGTTGGAAAATACAAAACATCACCTTTATTATATGTAAAAAAGGAGGCATTGCACTCACCATTCATTTTTCCTGAAAAGAGTGAGCATGAAAAGATATTTATATACCCTACGAACAATGGTTATGAATCAGTTTCAATAAATGAATAGGTGTTTAATTTAATACTTTGATTTATTAAATTTTGTTAGGGTTTTCGTTGGCATTTTGGTCATATTTCTTGGTGATAAAAGATAATAAAGATGATTGATTTGAGAGCGTTAATTTAAAAAAATCGCAGATACACTATACATTTAAATAACTAATGGCAGGGCATGCTAATTTATATTATTGAAAATAGCCATTTCATCTTTAAATAGAAATAAAAATTGGCTGTTCTTTAGGATAAAACCGGCGGGGGCTATCAGGATGCGCCCACTGACCCGGTCTTCCCCTATCTCGGCCTGCCCAGACTGGAAGAAAAAAATAACTGGTATACACCTGAATAATTCAAGGAGACATTATGGCCGTATTACACCCCCTGGAGTGCTACCTGCTGGAGCACTACTCTTCACCTGAGTATTATGCCGCCACGCGGGATGCGATTATTGCGTTTATTGATGCCCATGAGGCGGCCTTTGCCCGCTACCAGCGGGAGCTGCCGGTACGCAGCCGCAGGGAGCCGCTCTGGAAGCAGGGCGATGTGGTCTGGGGCACCCGCGTGTTGCCCAATATCCGGCCGGGACGCGAGCGCTATATCAAAGCCTATATTCTGCGCACCCATAATGACCCGGCCGCTTTTAATATTGGTCATGCGATGAACAATTATTCGCGCGGCATCGGTGAATTCTGGAATGGCTGGATGACCGATGAGGAGCGGCAACGGATTGACCAGGCTGAACGGCGCGCCAGCTATCTGGATCAGCGACTGACATCGACGGCAGGTGGAAGCTGGCGGGAAGGGAGTTTAACCTATCATCAGGATCGTCTATATAAGCTGGCGGATTTGCCGAAACGTATTCCGCGTTATGAATTAGATCATCGCGTGCGTATTGAGAAAGGTGCAAAAGCCGTGGAGACCGGCCTTTATCTGCCTGATATTGCGTGTGCGCCCGCCCGTCTTTTATATCCCGGCATGTCCCGGCAGGCGACAGCCCTGCAGGGCACCGAACGTTCAACCTGGACAGACCCCGATACGGGAAAAAGGGATTATTCCTGGAAGGGGGTGCAATATGTTGAAACCGGCTGGACGTTAATCCGCCGCATTGCAGGGGAATATCTTGAGGTGCCGCCGGAGGGCTTTTTCCCCAACGGCACGCCGGATGAGCTGTATAACTGGCCGGCGCGGGAGAAGGCGTATATCAGCCATGACAAACATTATATCACCGCCTGGTCCGGCGAGCCTGCACCTCATGCCGGCGACTGGTCAGCGTTTACCCAGCAGGGCATGCAGAATGCCGCCCTGCGTCAGGGGCAGCCACTGCCTTACCTGCCCACCTCCTCCCCCTCTCCGGAGCGGGCGCAGTGGACGCTGATAAAACGTGAAGACGGCGGCTCAGTCTTTATCAGCGGCACACCGGAATAACCGATCACCGCCGGGCTGGTGTCCGGCGGTCTCGCTACAGCTGGAAAAACAACAGCATTACATAGTGAACTCCCTGAGAGCATGACTCTTGAATATCTTTTTCAAACAAAAATAGGATTAAGATAATGGCGATAAGTCAATCGAAGATGTCTGATTTAACCAACACCAAAGGGAAGGAGGTGCCGGTTGACGTATTTCACCTTGACCAAATCCCTGATGCTATGGAAAACATGGGATGGGAAATGGCACCGAAACTGATGCGGCACTGGTTTAGTATAACGCCGGCATTTGCTTTTAATGAATCTACAAAAATTAATATATTTGATGCTGATGCAAGGATGCTCCCAGCTTCAAGAGTAAACAACAACATCATAACAATGGGCTGGGCAAAAAAATTTGATCAAGTATCTTCCGTTATTAAATCACTTACAGCCAAATGGAATACTCTGAAAGGAAGAGAGGTTTTAAAGTTGAGGTTAAAATCGCTTGGCGATTATAAATCTCAGTGTATTTTCCTTGGAAATCAATCAGACACTGTGATTCTTGATGCAACCTCTCAAGTGAACTACTTAAGGATAGGCAGTAAAATTGATACAATTAATGACTGGTATGGCGCAATGGGTAATTGCAATCTCAAAGTGTGTTTAAAAGGGTACACTACCTACTCTTCTGGTAAATACTTTTTTAAAGTAGATATGCTAGGATTTTATCTGAAAGACACCTATGATTTTCTAGATGATAATAAATTAGGCATAAATATACCTGAGTTTTTAGGGGTATGGAATAAAGAAAGAATATTGAATAAAGTTGAGACCACTGCCTATATGTCTAGTTACACAGCAGGGTTATATGGCCAATTGGCTAGATATTTTTCAGGATCCGTTCCTGTTTTTAATTATAATTTTAGAGAGTGGCAAAGTAAAAATAATTCTGGAGGAGACTTCATTGTACTTTCAGACGTTTTATGGCTTCCTCCATTAGAAATGGATAAAGAGATCGAATTATGATGAAGCATTTTATTTTTAATTCATCATTAAAAGCTTCATTATTAATAGCATGGCTAGTACTGTCACCCATTGCATTTTTTGGAGAGTTTAACAAAGTCCACGAAAAAGTAAGCCCTGATGGAAACTATAAAGCAATTGCTTATACGGTTTTGCCTACAACACCTATTTCTTTTTATCAATTTATAATTAATGATGCAGTTTTTATAGTTTTATTTGACAAAAATGAAAATTATCTAGGGCAAAGTTCTCCGTTTTATTTTTCAGGGATTGAGGGTCTCTTATATGAAAAAGTTTTTTTCCCTGGGGAGATTCAAGGAGAAAATTCATTTTCGGTTAATGGAATTAATGATTATACAGAAGGTTATACAATACCGGTTAATCAAAAAAGATGGTGGAGTTGGATACTGGAGGTTTTCCATTAAATATATTTTTATTGAAGATGGATAATAGAATTAAATTTTCCAAGCCGGAGGGCTTTTTCCCCAACGGCACGCCGGATGAGCTGTATAACTGGCCGACGCGGGAGAAGGCATATATCAGCCATGACAAACATTATATCACCGCCTGGTCCGGCGAGCCTGCACCTCATGCCGGCGACTGGTCAGCGTTTACCCAGCAGGGCATGCAGAATGCCGCCCTGCGTCAGGGGCAGCCACTGCCTTACCTGCCCACCTCCTCCCCCTCTCCGGAGCGGGCGCAGTGGACGCTGATAAAACGTGAAGACGGCGGCTCAGTCTTTATCAGCGGCACACCGGAATAACCGATTACCGCCGGGCTTGAACCCCAGACGTAAAAAAGGGCGCCGGGGCGCCCTTTGGGGGTAGTCACTCACTCATTCACATCGCCGGCATTAAGGCTTCCAGCCGCCGCCGAGGGCTTTGTAGAGCGTGATGGTCTGGTTGAGCTGGCCGAGGCGGGTGGTGATCTCCGCCTGTTGCGCCGCATACAGCGAACGCTGGGCCACCAGCACATTCAGGTAGTTGTCCACGCCCTGCTTGTAACGCAACTCTGAGGTGTCGTAGTTGCGCTGGTTGGCGGCGGTGTCCAGCTCGCGCGCTTTCAGCTCATCCTGGTAGGTCGCCTGACCGGCCAGGCCGTCAGAGACTTCCTGGAACCCCTGCTGGATCGCCTTCTCATAGCGGGCGACTTCAATCTTCTTCGACACTTCCGCAATGGTCAGGTTGGCGCGGTTCACGCCGCCGTCAAAGATCGGCAGGTTGATCGACGGCATAAACGACCAGGAGCCGGTGCCGCCGGAGAACAGGTCACCGAGTTTGGCGCTGGTGGTGCCGCCCTGCCCGGTCAGCGTGATGCTCGGGAAGAAGGCCGCGCGCGCCGCGCCGATGTTGGCATTGGCCGCTTTCAGCGCATGTTCCGCTGCAACGATGTCCGGGCGGCGGGTCAGCAGGTCAGACGGCAGCCCGGCCGGGATCGCCGGGAAGTGCCAGTCACGCTTGAGCGTCGCGCCGTCAATCAGCGCCTGCGGTACGGTGGTGCCGGCCAGCAGGTTCAGGGCGTTGATGTCCTGACGCACCTGGCGGCTGTAGCTCGCCACGTCCGCCTGCGCGCTGCGCACGGTGGTTTCGGCCTGCGCCAGATCCTGGGTGGTGGCCACGCCCTGATCGTAACTGGCTTTGGTCAGGTTGTAGGAGTCGGTCTGGCTCGCCACCGTCTGTTGCGCCAGCGCCAGCAGGTCACGGTCCGCACACAGCGACAGGTAACCGGATACCGTCTGCGCCACCAGGCTTATCTGGGTGGCGCGCTGGGTGGCGTCGGTCTGGAGGTAGGTTTCCAGCCCTTCGTCACGCAGGCTGCGCACCCGACCGAACAGGTCCAGCTCGTAGGAAGTCACGCCGAGGTTGGCCTGGTACTGGTGGTAAGTCACCGGGCCGGTGGTGCGGGTGTTGTACAGCCCGCCCGGCAGGTGCGCCCCGGTGCCGCCGGCCCCGAGGGCCACGGTCGGCAGCAGCGCGGCGCGGTCTACATCAAACTGCGCCTGCGCGCTCTCGACGTTCAGTGCCGCCACCCGCAGGTCACGGTTGTTGGTCAGCGTCAGGCTGACCAATTGTTGCAGCGCCGGATCGTTGAAGAAGGTTTTCCAGCCGATGTCCGCGCCGTTGGCCACGCCCTGGGTGGGCAGGTTCCAGTTGGCGGGCACCGGCATCGCCGGCTGTTTATAGTCCGGTGCAAGCGTACACCCGCTCAGGGTGGCGAGGGTCACCAGCGCCATCAGGGAGAGGCGGAGTGGCTTATTCATGGTCTGTTTTCTCAATCGCGTGGCCATTGGCGGTCACAGGTTTAGTCTGGTCTGCGCGGCGGCGGGTAAACAGGCGTACCACCACCACATAGAACATCGGTACAAAGAAGATCGCCAGGAAGGTCGCGGTGATCATCCCGCCCACCACGGCGGTGCCGATGGAGTGCTGGCTGCCTGCCCCCGCGCCGTGCGAGAGAGTCAGCGGCACTACACCGAGGATGAACGCCATCGAGGTCATGATGATCGGGCGGATACGCAGCTTGGCGGCTTCCACCGCGGCCTCGACAATCCCTTTGCCCTCACGCTCATGCAGCTCTTTGGCAAACTCCACAATCAGGATGGCGTTTTTCGCCGCCAGCCCCACCGTGGTCAGCAGCCCCACCTGGAAGAAGACATCATTCTGCAGGCCGCGCATCAGCACTGCCCCAATGGTGCCCAGCACGCCGAGCGGGACCACCAGCAGCACCGAGAACGGGATGCTCCAGCTCTCATACAGCGCCGCCAGGCAGAGGAACACCACCAGCACGGAAATGGCATACAGCGCCGGGGCCTGCGAGCCGGAGATCTGCTCTTCATAGGAGATGCCGTGCCACTGCACGCGGAACCCTTTCGGCAGCTTGGCAGCAATCTCCATCACCGCCTTGGTGGCGTCGCCGGAGCTGTAGCCGCTGGCCGGGGAGCCCATCAGTTCCACGGACGACACGCCGTTGAAACGCTCAAAGCGCGGCGAGCCGAAGCCCCATTTGCCGCTGCCGAAGGCGGAGTACGGCACCATCTGGCCGCTGCTGTTGCGGAAATACCACTTGTTGAGGTCTTCCGGCGTCACGCGCGAGGCGGCACGGCCCTGGATGTACACCTTCTTCACGCGGTCCTGGTACATGAACTGGTTGACGTAGCTGGAGCCCCAGGCAGCGGAGAGCGTGTCGTTGATGTCTTCCAGGCTCAGGCCAAGGGCGCGGGCGCGTTCGTCATCAATCATCAGCTCATACTGCGGCTCGTCATCCATGCCGTTCGGGCGCACTGCCGTCAGGCGTTTGTCTTTCGCGGCCATACCGAGGAACTGGTTACGCGCGGCGATCAGCGCCTCGTGCCCGGCATTGTTGGTGTCCTGCAGGAAGAAGTCGAAGCCGGTGGCGTTACCCAGCTCCATCACCGCCGGCGGCACCAGCGCGTAGATTTTGGCCTCTTTCTGCTGCGAGAAGTGCGCCATGGAACGGCCGGCCAGCGCCTGTACCGTCTGGTCTGCACCGCGTTCGCTCCAGTCTTTCAGCAACACGAAGGCGATACCGACGTTGGTGCCGCGGCCGGAGAAGCTGAAGCCGTTGGCGGTGAACACCGATTTCACCGACGCGCCCTCTTTGTCCAGCAGGTAGCTGCGCATGTTGTCGAGCACCGCCTGGGTACGCTCCGAGGAGGCGTTCGGCGGCAGGGTGACCTGCACCAGCATCACGCCCTGGTCTTCGTCCGGCAGGAAGGAGGTCGGCACGCGGGTGAACAGGAACCCGGTCAGCAGCACGATGCCGAGGTAAATCACCAGGAACAGGTTACGGCGCGAGATCACGCCCTGCACGCTGCGGGTGTAATGCAGGGTGCCCGCGTCAAACATGCGGTTGAACCAGCCGGCAAAACCGGTGTGCGCTTTCTCCTCGTCATACTGCTTGAGGATCGTGGCACAGAGTGCCGGGGTGAAGATCAGCGCCATCAGCACCGAGAGTGCCATCGCAGAAACGATGGTGATCGAGAACTGGCGGTAGATGATGCCGGTTGAGCCGCCGAAGAACGCCATCGGGATCAGCACGGCAGAGAGCACCAGCGCGATGCCGAACAGCGCACCCTGGATCTGCTCCATCGATTTGATGGTGGCGGCTTTCGGGTCGAGTTTCTCCTCGTGCATCACACGTTCGACGTTCTCCACCACCACGATGGCGTCATCCACCAACAGGCCTATCGCCAGCACCATCCCGAACATCGTCAGGGTGTTGATCGAGTAGCCAAAGGCCGCCAGGATGCCGAAGGTGCCGAGCAGCACCACCGGCACCACCAGCGTGGTCACCAGGGTGGCGCGCAGGTTTTGCAGGAACAGCAACATCACGCAGAACACCAGCACGATCGCTTCCAGCAGGGTTTTCACCACTTCCTCGATAGAGGCGCTGACCACCGGCGAGGTGTCATACGGGAACTCGATGCGCACGCCTTCCGGCAGCGAGGATTTCAGGCCATCCAGCGTTTCGCGCACCGCTTTGGCGGTGTCGAGGATGTTGGCGCCGCTCGCCAGACGCAGGGCGATACCGGTAGAGGGCTTGCCGTTCAGGGTCGAGGCGATGCTGTAGTTTTCCGGCCCCAGATCGATGTTGGCCACATCGCTCAGGCGCACCTGTGAACCGTCCGGGTTGACTTTCAGCAACACATCCTTGAACTGCTGGGTGGAGGTGAAGCGGGTCTTGCCGATGATGGTGGCGCTGAGTTTGGTCTGTTTCACCGTCGGCAGGCCGCCGAGCTTACCGGACGACACCTGCACGTTCTGCTGGTTGATCGCGGCGGTCACATCACTCGGGATCAGCTGGTATTTATAGAGCTTGGCCGGGTCGAGCCAGATGCGCATCGCGTATTCGGAGCCCATCATCAGGAAGTCGCCGACGCCCTTGGTACGGGTGATCGGGTCTTCCAGTTTGGTCACCAGCAGGTTGCTGAGGTCGGAGTTGCTCATCGACCCGCTGTCGGCGATCAAGCTGACCACCATCATAAAGTTCGACTGGTACTTCGCGACGCGCATCCCCTGGTTCACCACCTCAGTCGGCAGCTGGGATTCCGCCAGTGACACCTTGTTCTGCACCTGAACCTGGGCGATGTCCGGGTCGGTGCCCTGATCGAAGGTGGCGATAATGGTGGCGCTGCCGTCACTGTTACTTTGTGACTCGATGTAGCGCAGGTTATCCAGCCCGTTGAGCTGCTGTTCAATCACCTGGACCACGGTGTTCTGTACCGTCTGGGCTGATGCGCCCGGATAGGTCACGGTGACCGAGATCGCCGGCGGGGCGATGTTCGGGTACTGGTTGATCGGCAGGTGCATAATAGAGAGCGCACCGGCCAGCATCACGATGATTGCCACAACCCAGGCAAAGATCGGACGCTCGACGAAAAATTTAGACATGCGTTAACCTTACTGTGCGGACGGATCGGTCAGGGAAAGATTCCTGGTGGAATCAGCATCAGCCTGTTTCGCCTGCTCGGTCGCCGTGACTTTGACGCCGCTGCGCACGCTTTGCAGGCCATTGGTGACCACCCGCTCGCCCTCTTTCAGGCCGCTGTTGACCAGCCAAAAGCCGTTGATCATCTCGCCGGTTTCGATGGTGCGTTGCTCGGCGGTGCTGTCTGCTTTCACCACGTAGACATACGGCTTGCCTTTCACGTCATGGCCAATCGCTTCCTGCGGCACCAGGATGCCCTGCTTCTGCACGCCCTGTTGCAGGGTGGCATGCACGAACATCCCCGGCAGCAGCTCGCCGTCCGGGTTCGGGAAGGAGGCGCGCATGGTCACGGAGCCGGTGCCCTGGTCAACCGTGACTTCCGAGAACTCCAGGCGGCCCGGCAGGGAATATTGCGTGCCGTCTTCCAGCGTCAGGGTCGCTTTGGCGGCGTTGGCACCGTCTGAGGCGAGCTGGCCGGTTGCCAGGGCGCGGCGCTGGCGCAGCAGATCCTGCGAGGATTCGCTGACGTCGACATAGATCGGGTCGAGCTGCTGGATGGTGGTCAGGTAAGACGTCTGCCCGTTGGTGACCAGTGCACCTTCGGTGTAGAGCGTGCGCCCGATGTGGCCGCTGATCGGCGCAGTGATGCGGGTGTAGTTCAGGTTAACGCGGGCGGCTTCCAGATCCGCTTCGGCTTCTTTCTGTGCCGCAACGGCATCTTCATACTGCTGGCTGCTCACGGCATGCGCCTCGGCCAGCGGCTTATAGCGCTTCGCCAGGGCCGCGGCATTGCGCAGCGTGGCCTGGGCTTTGTCGTAGGCCGCCTGGTAGGTGGCCGGGTCGATCTGGTAAAGCGGCTGGCCGGCTTTGACCTCACTGCCCTGGGTGAAGTAACGTTTCTGGATAATGCCGCTGACCTGCGGGCGTACTTCTGCGGTACGCACAGCGCTGGTGCGACCCGGCAGGTCACTGGTCAGGCTGACGGGCTGGGCATGCAGCGTCACGACATCAACGGCCGGGGCCTGTGCCTGCGCAGACGCGCCGGCAGAGGAGGAAGCCGATTGGTCGCACGCAGAAAGAAGCATCACAATGCTCATGGAGAGAAGTTTGCGGCGCATAGTATTCACTCTGGTTGAAAAGCGAGAACAGTCGTTCTCAAATAAGAGGGACACTATACGAGAAGCGTTTTCTTAACTCATGTGAGAGTATTGTAAGGAAAAATAGCAAAATAATTCAAAGGACTACATCTTAGCGCAGGCACCGCGCCGCGGGCACCAGCATTTCTCGCACAAATCCGTATTGATCTGCGTCACATTTCGCATAACTCAGAAGAGTCTTTTAAACTTATTCCTATTTCCAGGGAAATATTCTTACCCATAGGTGATTATTGCCTTGGTAAACTCTGACACATTTTGGCGTATCCATTTTGTGCTCTCACAACTCTTCACAATTACTTTTCAATTGGGGTTATCTCAGCGCGGGGGGAACCGGGTATGCTTGTCGGCGAGGAAGAGCAGTTCCTCCTTTGTTGCCGGTTGCAACCAAACCCACTGTCCGATGTGGGTTTTTTTTCGTCTGGGGATCGCCAGACGGGCGATTTTTAACGTTATTGGGATCGAGGTATGTTGCGTTGGCTGTTTTTCTTAGATCGGCGAAGGTTGCGTTGGCATACGCCCGGCGTCTTTCTCCGGCCCCGCTGCCGCCACCGCGCAAGGGGCGCGTAAGCGCCCGCCCCTTGCATCCCCGCGCTTTTAGGTGTCCCGGCAGAATTATTGGCCGCTACCGCGCCTCCCCTCCAGCGTCCTCCGGGCTTTTCGGGCCGCCGCTAATGACAGTCCCTGTCATGGGCGTCTTTCGCGGGCGTCCTGCCCGCTCACCCGGCCCTGCGTCCTCGTCGGCAATAATTTTAATGCCCCCACCACCTCTGCAAAACCGCCAGTATGTAAGGAAATAGGTGATGTTGACGTGCATGGGCGGGAAGGCAGCATTGAGGTGCTTGGGTTCAGCCATGGGCTCAGCATCCCTGCTGACAGCAGCACCGGCAGGATTACCGGAACCCGTAACCACTCCCCCATGAGTCTTGAAAAAGAGTTCGATGCCTCAAGCCCGTACCTGTACAAAGCGGTAGCCACCGGGCAGACGTTGAAATCAGCTGAAATCCGTTGGTACCGGATTAACGACGCCGGGCAGGAAGAGGTCTATTTCATTATGTTCCTGGAGGGAGTCAAAGTGGTTTCAATCCACCCAGGGATGCCAAGCGTTAAGCTTGCGGGAGCGTCGGCTATTAATCATCAGGAATCCATTTCTCTGATGTACGAGCGTATTACCTGGAAATATGTAGACGGTAACGTTCAATATACGGACGATTGGAACCAACGGTAAATAAGAAGCCGGGGATATTCCCCGGCATTTTAAGGAAAACCTTCCTATTCGACATTATATTATTTTTATGATTCTTAACACAACTTGATAAGTGACCGTAGTAATAATAGTCAACTTATCAACAACGTAATTCCTACAAACCCCTCTACATCACTATCCCCAAACATACTGGCAAGATTTACCCAAAAAGTATATTCCTCTTTTATTACTGGGGCAGAAGGCCGAAGAATAAGAAATGTTAATGCGAATATCCCAGCGCTTAGCAATATTCTAAATCCTATTGAAACACGACTTATCGGCATTTAAAGCCGCCTCATAAAGCGCGCCTTATTGGCGCACTTTTCAACCAGCAGCATAATAACCTTGTAACTTAAAGTTGCAGACAATAATGAAAATCCAAAATCAGAGAAAAACCATAAATCATCAAAATTATCCTGACTTGAAAAACCATAAAGCCACTTTGAAAATGCTGATGATGTTTCGTCACTTATAAAAGCGGATGAGTCAATCTGACTTGCAAAACAATAAAAGAGAAGAAATAAGAGTACAGCCTTCCCTGATATTATTAGAATCTTACCGACAAGTGCCGCCATTCGCTATCACCTCTATCCAGCCACGTGCCAGAAGACCTTTCATACCCGGAACCGGCATCGGTGCTGTTTGTAACAATGCATTCCTGATAAGTCTATAATCTGAGTTGTGGACTATCGTTATGCAGCCTTGAGAATTTGTACCTGGGTGTAGCCGGAAATTCCTCCGATTTACATTCTCTACCCACGTATTATCGTCAATAGTCCCATCATCACGATAGAGAGCGAACCATTCAGTATGTTTAAATTCAGCTCCTTTGAATTTCTCATTGTAGAAATCTTTCGCAGCAGTGATCTTTTTAGACAAAAAACCGCCCTCTCCACGGTTCACTATCCAGTATTTACCTACAGGAATAGGCCCATTATCAGGTATCCCTGCACACCCACCGCGATTACGGTATGCTCCATTGCCAGAAAACGCCATAAACGTCCCCACCCCGTAGAGAGTGAGGGGTGAGAAGTCAGCATCATTAATAATAAATTTCCCTTGTAGCGCCATTGAAATTACCTTATCTGAAGCAAAGTAAAACAATGCTATTCCTGATAATTTCAAGGCGCCATTTCATTATACCAGTGTGTTGATCATGATCAATTGCGCATTAACTTTTCGGAAAAGTGAAATAACCGTGGCGTTGTGCTCTTTTATCACCCCTTAAACATATTTGAGAGTTTATTGACGGCATAGGGTGAAAACAGTGTCATGCCCATCACGAAGAACTGGTTAATTTCATCAATGCGTTTTACGTCTTCCGGTAAGTAGAATACGGCGAACAGCATGTAATACCCGGTGCCGAGGTACATGGCTGCCAGAATAATACCGCCGATCAGGGCAATTAACCGGCTGGAGCTGGCGACCATCACCGGTTTACCCGGCGCCGCCGTGACCATCGCCTGGCCTTCCCCCGCCGGCTCACCGGGCGCGGCAGGTGCCGCCGGGGTGCCTTCCAGCTCACTGATCGCTTCACTCATCTTCCAGTTACTGTCTGCCAGGCTCCGCCGGATAACCTTCAGCGTCACCACCAAAAACAGGGTCACAAAGCCAATAATCAGCCAGAAAACCACATCTTTAATCACCAGAAAATCGGTTACATCTTTTTCCATAATGCCTCCCCACTGCCTCCCCGCCCGCAGGAGAAACAGCCCTTACCCCAATACCCGGCACACCGCCGGAGACTCACCGCTTCGCTTCTCACGCACGGTTAAGCAAAAACTAGCAGCCGACAAACGGGATACAAGCCAGACTCCCCTCATTTTTTTAGCCGCGCTAATATAAAAATCCTCAACGAGGACCGTGAGAAAAAATGGGGAAATGTAAGAGATCACTGATTAATGATCCGCCTGCTGGAAACATAAATAGCATTACCGAATAGAGATGCCGACCGATTCAAATTCACCATGCGAACAAAAATCCCCCATCGACCATTTCCTTACATACCCAAGGATTTGCAAGCTGGTGGGGGCGTAAAAATCATTGCCGAGTGGAGGCGGAGGGCCGGGCGAGCACACACGACGTGTGCGAGAGCCGCAGCCACGCCGGGAGCGTGTCTGCGGCGGCCCGAAAAGCCCGGAGGTGGAATGAGGGGACACGCGAGAGCGTGCAATGATTCAGCCAGGGCACCGAAAGTGCGCGGGTGCAGGGCGAGCGCACCGGCGCGCCCTGCTCGGTTGAGGCAAAGTGGCTCAGGAAGGTTGCGATGCGAAACAACCGAAACGTTCCACCACGCGAAACGTTCCATTACATGAGAGCCTGATCCCCTCAGGCATCATTGCCTGCCCCCCTCTCCCATCCACCCCCCATCCCCTGCCACAAATCAATCTGTGCCAGCAGCAGGTTGGTTTTAAGCTGGAGAACCGTCAGCTGGGTGCTGTAGAGCGCCCGCTGCGCGTCCAGCTCCTCCAGATAGGAAGCGTACCCGTTGGTATAGCGGTTGTGCGCAATCCGCAGCGCCTCGCCCAGCGCCTGTTGCTGCTGTTCAGCTTCGGTGAGTTGCTCACCCAGCCGGGTGATGGCGTCGATGCTGTTGTTCACCTGCACGAAGGCGTTACGCACCACGTACTCATACTGGTACAACGCCTGGTTGCGCGCCGCCATTGAGATATCCACCTGCGCATTCAGCGCCTCGCGGTTAATCAGCGGGGCCAGTACGCTGCCGCCCAGTGACCAGAGGCGGAACGGGCTGGAGAGCACCTCCTCCAGCGTGCGCTCCTGCAACGTGCCGCTTGCGGTGAGGTTAAGCGACGGCAACAGGTTGGCGCGTGAGGCGGCAAGCGTGGCATCCGCGGCCACCAGCAACCGCTCGGCCTGCACGATGTCCGGCCGGCGGTTAAGCAGTGTGGACGGCAACCGCGCCGGCAACGGCGGCGCGGTGAGCTGGTCAAGCGACGGGCCGCGCACCACCGGGCCGGGGTTGGCACCCAGCAGCAGCGCCAGCGCGTTCTCCTGCTCGGTTATCTGGTGCTGCAACTGCGGGATCTGCGCACGCGTCGCCCGGTACTCCGACTCCGCCTGCACCCACTCCAGCCGCGAGCTGTAGCCGGTTTCATACTGCCGTTTCGCCAGCGTCAGGGAGTTCTCACGCGAGGTGAGCGTCGCCTCCGTCAGCGCCAGTTGCGCATCCAGCCCGCGCAGGGTCAGGTAGCCGGAGGCCACTGACGCGGCCACCTGCAACATCGCTGCATCCGCCGCCGCCCGCTGCGCCGCCAGGCCGGCGCGCGCGGCCTCGGTGGCACTGCGCTGCCCGCCCCATAAGTCCACGTCATAATTGAATTGCAGCGTGCCTTGATACACCGTGCTGCGCGCCTGCTGGCCGGTCACTGAGGAGAGCGTGCGCTGGCGCACCGCGTTTGCGCCGATGTCCACCGTCGGCAACTGGTCACCGATCGCTGCCCGCACCCGCGCCTGATACTCATCCACACGGGAACGCGCCTGCAAAATATCGGTGTTGTTGCGCAACGCCTGATCCACCAGCCGGTTAAGTTGCGGGTCGCCAAATCCCTGCCACCAGTCATGCCCGCTGGCCGACGACGGCGCCAGCGGCGCGCGCCACTGCGGCGGGATCACAAGCGATGGCGTGGCCGGGTCGACATGGCTGCCGCCACAGGCCGCCAGCAACAGCGCCAGCGGCAACAGCGTCAGTGGTTTCCTCATGGCGCACGCTCCTGCGGCGGCACCGGCTGGGCCGGCTGGTCAGTATGGATGTTCACCACCACCGACATCCCCGGCCGCAGCCGGGCGCGCGCTGCCGCGTCCGCATTGATGTGGATACGCACCGGCAACCGCTGGGCGATCTTCACAAAGTTCCCGGTGGCGTTGTCCGCCACGATGGTGCTGAACTCAGAGCCGGTCGCCGGGGAAATTTTCTCCACCACGCCGTGGTAGACCGCGCCATCCAGTGCGTCCACGCTGAAGGTCACCGGCAGGCCGACGCGCACCTGCGCCATCTGCGTCTCTTTCATGTTCGCCACCACCCAGAGCTGCTGCGGCACCAGCGCCGTCAGGTGCGTCCCGGCGGCCACATAGGCCCCCTGCCGCACGCTCACCTGCCCGAGCTGGCCGTCACGCGGGGCCAGAATGCGGGTGTTGGCCAGGTCGATCTCTGCCAGCTCCACCGCCGCCTTCGCGTTCTCCACATCCGCTTCCAGCGAGGCACGGTTGACAACCACGGTGCGGACATCCTGCTTCGCCATCTCCAGCGCGGCTTTGGTCTGCGCCACATCCGCCTGCGCCTGGGCAGCGGCGGCCCGGCTCGCATCACGTTCACGTACTGACAGCGACCCGTCAGACACCAGATCCTCGACCCGTTTCAGGTCAAGCCGGGCTTTCAGCGCCTGCGCCCCGGCGTTCTGCACCGCCGCCTCACTGCGGGCAATCGCTGCCTCAGCACTGGCGCGCTGCTGGCGGTTGTTCGCCAGCGCCGCCTGTTTCATCGCGTACTGCGCCTGCGCCTGATGCAGCCGCTGCTTATAGATGCGGTCATCAATCGTCATCAGCAGGTCGCCCTTGCGTACCTGATCGTAATCATTCACCCGCACCGAAGTGATGTAGCCGTTAACCTGCGGGCTGATGACCGTGACCTGGCCGCGCACATAGGCATTCTCCGTGGACTGCCGGGTCGGTGAAAACGGCGGCAACTGCCACGCATAGAGCACCACCAGCACGCCGGCCAAGGCAATCAGCAGCGGCACCGCGATGGTGGCAACACGTTTGGCCCGGCTTTTTTTCGGTGCCGGGGCAATAACATCCTGACTCATGAACCCTCCGTTGAACCGGCGGGTTTTGCCGCCGGCGTTGATGCAGACAATGTTGCTTCAGACAAGGCCGCTTGCCGCCGCGCCTGACGGGCGCGCCACTGCTTGCGGGCAAAACGGCTTAACAGCCAGATCAGCGTGCCCGCCGCAATCGAGGCGGTGAGCAGGTAAACGTCGTTATAGGCCAGGGTGTTGGCTTCACGGGTCGCGGCGGCCTGCAACATCACCACCCCTTGTGCGCCGCGCAGGGTGGCGTCGCCCAGGGTGGCGCTCAGCCCGGCGCTGTAAGCGTTGATGCGCTCCATCACCAGCGGGTCAAGGTTGCTGAGGTTATCGGCGATGATGCTGGAGTGGTATTTTTCGCGCCAGATCTGGAAGGTGCCGAGCAGTGCCGAGCCTATCAGCCCGCCCAGGTTCTGGCTCATGCCGAACACCGCCACAAAGCTCACCAGGTTGCGCGGCTCCGCCACCACGCTGCCGATAATCGACAACATCGCCGGGGCAACGAACAGCGCCCCGGCAAAGCCCATCATGAACTGGCTGACCACCATCTGCGGCGCGCGCGTCAGGGTATTGGACTGGGAATCGAGCAGCGCGGAGATGATCATCAGCACCAGCGCCACCACCAGCGGCCACTCCAGTTGCGTGGGTTTGATGGTCAGCGCGCTCACCGTGATCCCGGCGATGACGCCCAGCAGCACCGCCAGTGACAGCGCCGTCATCTGGTCGTTTTGCAGGCCGAGGTATTGCAAAAACCCGATCGGCCCGACGTTCTGCTCCGACAGCACGATGCGCATCAGCACCATGGTCAGCCCCAGGCGCAGCACACTGCCGCTGCTGAGCCAGCGCACATTCAGCAACGGGTTTTTACGCCGGTGCTCCACCAGCACCGCCGCGACAATCAGCGCAATGGCCCCTGCCAGCGCCCAGCCCAGCCAGGGGGTGCTGGTCCACCAGTCATAGCGGCCGAGCGAGATCACCGCGCACAGCAGCCCCATGCCCGGCGCCATCAGGAAAAACGTCACGAAGTCCATCTTTTCAAAGGCGTTATAGCGATCGCCCGGCGGCAGTTTCAGCATCAGCACGCAGCCAAAGCAGAGCAGCGCCAGCCCCAGCTCAAACAGGTAGAGGCCGCGCCACTCGTTCAGCTCCAGCAGCCCGGCGGAGAAGAGCCGCGCCAGCGGGATCGCCAGTTGCGACGCGCTGATGCCGATCGCCAGCGCTTTCAGCCGGTGTTTGGCCGGGAAGGCCTGGATCATGTAGTAGATGCCGAGCGAACTCAGTGCCGCCGCCACCGCACCGTGTGCCGCCCGGACCGCGATGGCGGAACCGAGATCGTTGACGAACAGGTGGAAAAAGGTCACCAGCGCGTAGAGCAGCAGAAACGCCTCGGTGAACAGCCGCAGGCCGAACTGCATACGGAACTTCACCAGCAGCAGGTTGATGGAGATGTTGGTCATCACATACACCGCCGGCAGCCAGGCGACCTCGTTGCTGAACGCGCCGAACACCCCCTGGAGGTTGGTGAGGTTGGCGGTGACCAGTGCGTTGCCGAGGCTGCCGGTTATCGCCACCAGGATCCCGACAAACCCGAACGCCAGCCGTTTCGGCCAGGGGTGCAACGGGGTGGACGGCGAGCCGGGCATCATCGGGCGCTCATGCGGCGCCCACTCACGCACAATGTAGGGTTTCATCGGCTCTGTTCGGCCGCCTGCCGCAGGGTTTCCAGCACCCGCATCGTGACCGCCAGGTCTTCCCCTTCAAGCGAAGCCAGCAGGGTTTCACGCAGCGCATCCGCCTCGCCTTTCACCTGGCGGTACATCGCCTGCCCGGCGTCAGTGACCACCAGCAGCCGTTTGCGGCGGTCTTCCGGCGTCATGACCCGTTCCACCAGCCCCTGGCGCACCAGCTTATCAATCATGCTGACCACGGTGGCACCTTCCAGCCCCAGTGCGGCGGCCAGCTCACTCTGGGTCAGCGGGGCGTCGGCCCCGGCAATGGTCGAGACCGTGACCCAACTGGCCTGGTTCAGCCCCTGCGCCTTTAACCGGCGATCGATCGCCAGCCGCCAGGCACGGGCCGTGAAGTGCAGCAAACGGGAAAACTGGGTGGGGTCAGGCAGGAATGTTAACGCATCAGACATAAAGATAGGCATCACATAGTTAGATATCTAACTAAAAATATCATGAGAAATTCATAACGCAACTATCGATAAGTTAATTTTTATATTTACGGAGTGAATAGATTAATGCGGGACAGGAAACGGGCGCCCCGGCCGGGACGCCCGCAGAACGTTACTCGTCGAGCGCCGGCTTAAACGCCTCGCTCACCTTGTGGCTGCGGCTGTAGTTGGCCAGCCGGCGGGTATCTTCATGGCTGTAATCCGGGTCGATATAGATGTGCATCCGGCTTATCAGGTCACCGTCAAACTCGAACACGGTACAGAACAGGTTGAACTCCTCGTCCCCCACCGGGAAACGGTCACCGTTCTGCATCACGCCTTTGACACCGCCCTCGATCACCATCACATCGCCCTGACAGATATAGCGGAAGTTGTCGATGTCATGTTTAAAGCGCTCGACCTGCCTGACCAGGCGTTTGCCCAGGTTGCCCAGCTCGGTTTTGCCGCGGCTGCTGCCATATTTCGGAAAGAACAACGCGACGTCATCGCTGAACAGATCCAGTAATGTGGCGTCCTGCGCATCAAGTTTCGAGTAGTAGGTCTTGATTACTTCGAACCGCGCATGTTGGCGCTCAGTTTCTGTCATAAATCCCCCTCTGCTGAACAGTGTTGCCACCCGTCCTGCGCTGAATCGTTATGGTATAGACCGCTAAGTGTTACCGGCCGCGGCCCAGGCTCATTAAGATTACTCTTAAAACTCAGAAAACATCCCGTGATCGCGCGCCTTTTCACCGGCGGGGTAAGGCGCAATTCAGGCGCTTTTCCGGCCCTGAAAATATAGACCCTGGGACGATAAAATGATTCAGCTTATCTATTGATTTAAATCAAATTATAAATATTGAAAATAACTGCCGGAAGTTTATGCTGACAATATGCTGCTTTTTCAAGCAACCCCGCGTGCCAATGCGGCAACGGAACGCCGCCACCGCCACGCACATCATCGTACTGAACCCAAAATGGAGGTATGGCATGAGCAGAACCTGCCCGGCGTTACAACAAACCCTTGAAAACCTGTACCACGGCAAAAACCCTGACGCGGAATTGCCGCTGCTGGTGATGGCCTCTGAGGAGGGCGGCAAACTCTATTTTGCCGAAGGCACCAGTAAAATGGAGAAACTGCACTCGATTGATCAGGCGATCAGCAACATGCTGACGTATCGTGAAGCCCTGGAAAAATGTGATTAACCTGTTCCCGGCTGCGGAGGCACGGCCCCCGCAGCCGGTGGCCGGTCAGCCCAGAATGGCCGCCGGCAGCGGCGTGTCACCGCTGCGCACTTCCCACTGTTTGCCGGCCGTGGCGGGTTCCGCCAGCACGGCCGTCACCAGGGCGGCCACATCCGCCCGCGGGATCTCCCCACGCCCGACCTTCTCACCCAGCGTCACCCGGCCGGTGGCCGGATCGTCCGTGAGCGGGCCGGGGCGCAGGATCGTCCACTGTAGCCCACTGCCCCGCAACTCGCGGTCCGCATCCCGTTTCGCTTCCACATACGCGCGCCAGACGGCATCGGTGTCCGGCGGCAGCGGGTCGTCTGCGCCCACCGCTGACACCATCACATAGCGGTTGACCCCGGCCAGTTTCGCTGCGGTGATCAGTTTCACTGCGCCGCCGTAATCCACGGTGCGCTTGCGTTCCGCCGTGGAACCGCCCCCGGCCCCGGCGCTGAATACCACGGCGTCCACGCCTTCCAGCGCGGTGGCCAGCTGTTCCGGCGTCGCCTGCTCCACATCCAGCAGTACCGGTTCCGCCCCCAGCCCGCGCAATACCGGCACCTGCTCAGTCTTGCGCACGATGCCCACGGCCCGGCGGCCCTGCGCCACCAGATTCTGCACAATCAATTGGCCAATTTTGCCGTGTGCGCCCACGATTGCCACACTGTTCATTTGCGCTCCTTGTTTTTGCATGTGCCACTAACCTTAGCATATCGCAGGCAGCCCGCAGGAAAGCCGCAGGATAGCGGCGGCAGATGACAGCGATGTGACAGTCAAAACCCAGGGAGGAATGCCCGGCTTTCGCCGGGATCAAGGCTCAGGTGTCGAGCAGCGCCTGGCGCAGGGTGAGGCCGGGGGTGGCGGTGTCGCTGAGATCCAACTGGCTCTCCAGCACGTTGAGGTGCTGAAGCATCAGGCGGGTGGCGGCCGGCACGTCGCCCTGCGACAGCGCGTCCAGGATCGCCTGATGCTCGCCGGAGGAACAGGCGGGCACATCGTTGCGCTGGTAGAGCGCCACAATCAGCGAGCTGCGCATCATCAGGTTAGCGAGGATCTCCCGCAGCACCTGGTTGCCGCCCACCTCCGCCAGCACCTGGTGGAAGCGGCTCAGCGCCTCCACAATCGCCCGGCGGTCGCCGCTCGCGACGGCAGTGCGCTCGCTCTGCATCTGCGCCGCCAGTCGCGGCTGGTACGGGGCCATCTTCTCCGGGGTGATCGCCTCGATAATCGCCCGCTCAATTGCGCGGCGGGCGATGAAAATCTCCCGCGCTTCCCCGGCGGAGGGCTGCGACACCATCGCGCCGCGGTTGGGGGCAATGGTCACGATACGCTGGAGCGCCAGACGCTGGAGCGCCGCCTGGACATGGTTGCGGTTGGCGTTTAACGCCTCCACGATGTGGGCCTCAATCAGCCGGGTGCCGGGCCGGAGGCGATGCTGTGCAATGGCTTGCGCCAAAATATCCACAATGCGCGTGACTTCGCGCTGTTTGGTGGTGGCAGTTCTGTTCATCTCTTTTTTTATCCTGTCGAGGTCTGCCTGTCTGCAAATGCGCCGCAGAAACTCCGGCATTATCCTTGCGGCTTGTTAGCGGGTCAAACGCCGTACGGTGCAGTGACCCGTCTGCCATCAAGGCGTTGCGCAACCCGGATTATTTATTTAACGGTCATTAAAGTAATAATTGACAGCGTCCGGCAGAATCAATAAATTGGCAGCCGACACCGATCGTTGGTTAATGAACCCTCGCGGATCCTGTACCAATAATGAAGAGTATCCTCCCCTTATGACGGAATATAATAAAGATCGCGCCTTGATTGACGAGCTGATCCAGTGGATTGAAGAGCACCTCGACACTGCGCCCCGCATCGAGACGGTGTCCCAGAAGTCCGGTTACTCAAAATGGCACCTGCAACGTAAATTCACCGCGCTGACCGGCATGAACATCGCCACCTATATGCGCAACCGCCGTCTCTCCAAAGCGGCGATTGCGCTGAAAACCAGTGACGATTCGATAATAGACATCGCCACCCATTACAGTTTTGATTCGCAGCAGACCTTTACCCGTACCTTCAAAAAACGGTTTGGGATCACGCCGCACCAGTACCGCATCTCGGATGACTGGCACGTTGACCTGCTGACGCCGCATTTCCGCTTTGAGGAGCCGTTCAAGCTCAATATTGAGTGCATCAATGTGCCTTCGCTGCAACTGAAACGCCTGCGTGATGACGTCACACTGTTTGACCGCCGCAGCGCGCCGGAGAGCAAATCCCACTTCCTGGCGATGCGCGACCAGCTGATGTGTGACGCCTTCCGCCGCGCCCCGGTGCGCAGCAGCCCGATTTTCAGCATCATGAGCGGTAAAAATGAGGCGCAGGAAGGCAAGTCGGTGCGCTATACCCTGGCGGAGAGCGCCAGCGGCAGCACCCATGACACCCAGCGGGTGATTGTCGACGGCGGTTGTTTTATGTCGATCAAGTTCTCCGGCACCATGATGGAAACCCATCAGCTCACCAGTTTCCTGTTCGACAATGTGTTACCGGAGTTGCGCAAGAAGGTGGGTGCCAGCCATGAGATTGAACAGATCCAGCTTGACCCGGCGGCACACAACGGCAAATGGGGGCAATCCCAGGTGGATTACCACTATATGCTGTCGTTGAACTGACATGCTGCCGTTGAACTGATCAGGCCCGGCCCGCTGCCTTGCAGGCCGGGGTCAGGGCTGCGTCATGCCGCCCCGCGCAACTCCGCGCACAAGGTTTCCATATATCCCTGTAAAAACCGCGTCCGTTTCTCGGCAATCACCCTGCCCGCCTGCGTCTGCATGGTGGCCGGCAGCCGCAACAGCTTCTGCTGGAAATGGTCGAGGGTAAAACGGCGGTCATCCAGCTCGCGGCGCTCCGCCAGCGGGTCGTCCGGGTCCACCAGGTCACGCCCCAGCGCGCCGGAGACATAAAACACCCGCGCCAGCCCAATCGCCCCCAGCGTATCCAGCCGGTCGGCATCCTGCACAATTTTCGCTTCCAGCGTCTGCGGCGGGATGTTGGCGCTGAAACTGTGGGTGCGCACCGCGTGGGCCACGGCGTCATACAATTCATGTGGGAAATCGGGGAAGTCGTTTTGCAGCAGGCTCAATGTCTCTTGCGCCGCCATGGTTGAGGCGAGGTGGCGCTGTGGGTGGTTCTTCGGCAAGTTAACAAAATCGTGGAAATAACAGGCTGCGAGCACCACCAGGCGGTTCGCCTCCAGCCCCTGCATGAGTAATTGCGCGTTCTGCCATACGCGATGTAAGTGATTGATGTCGTGTGCTTTATCTGCCTCAGGTCGGGAGGCCATATAGTTCTGGAACCGGATTTCCCATTCACTTATCACCATCGTTTACTCCTTGCGGCCCGGAAAGCGGCCAATGTTGCAGAATAATTCATTGTGAAATCAAGGGTTAGCGGAGGCCTTATTCGCTGGCATCATACCCTGTACTGCGTTACAACAGTTTTACACGTTGCAGAGAAAGCGTGTTTTTTATGACACCTCTTGTTTACATAAAGATTTCATATTTCCCGGGCAGATCACAGCAAAATAGATTTTGCCCGTATTCAACAGTGTAGCTGCAAAATACCAGGGAGTGAGAAGATGCAACTTGCCACCGTGAGTTGGCCGCTGGGCGTCAACAATGTGGATACGATGATGGCGCAGGCCGCCGCCCTCCGGCTGACGGGCGTGCAGTATTGCGGCGACCCGCGCCAGTGCCCGGCCGACCGGGTAAAACGGGCCGCCGCCGCGCATAACATTCGGATAATCGCCATCGACCCGCTGGACTGCGCCCCGCCACACCCTGCACAGGCCACGGCGGAGCGGGCTGTCGCCTTTTACCGCACGCTGGTGGACTATGCGCGCGACACCGGCTGCGGCGTGCTGACCTTGCAAGGGCTGTCGCAGTGGACCAAGCAGGCGAATACGAAACAAGAGGCGTACGCGCAACTGGTGGCGTGCGTGCGGGATGTGGCCGCGTATGCCCATGAACAGGGCGTCAGCCTGCTGTATGAAGTCTGCAACCATTATGAGGTGCCGCTGATTCACACCGCGCGCGAGGGGTTGGATCTGCTGGACGAGGTAGGCAGCGAGGCGATTCGCCTGATCCTCGACAGTTTCCATATGAACATCAATGAACCCTCACCGGTGCAGGCGATTCTGGCGGCCGGTGACCGGCTGGGCATCTACCATATTTCTGATTCGAACCGTGCCGGGATCGGCAGCGGCAACATCGATTTCCTGGCCCAGTACCGGGCGCTGAAACAGATCGGTTTTTCCGGTGATGTGGCGATTGAACTGGTGCTGCCGCACCTGACGCCGATGACGCCGCCGCAGACCGAAGCTGACCGGCGGCGGCTGGATGCGGAGATCCGCCGCAGCGCCGCCGTGTGGCAGGCGCTGGCTATTGAGGCTTAACAGACGCCGAAATCACCGTCCTCATGGTAGGGGGAGAGCTCCTGCGCACTGAAAGCGCGGGTTTTCTCCTCACCGACGGTGCCCCAGGTGCACTCTACGCTGTCGCCGTCCACGCTTTTGACCGTCATTTTCTGGCCGCCGCTTTTGGGTTGGACGATGTCCCCGGTTTTAAACTCCATGTTGTTCTCCTTATGTTGCATTGCACATGATCAGGCTGCCTGGCCGGCAGCCGTGGTGTTCGTTTTCATTCGCCTGCCGGCATCCCCGCCGCCGGCGCTTAAAATTTGGTGCTCAGCGCCTCACGCCATAACCGCTGCGGCACATAGCTCTGCAACAGATCAATGGCGCACGCCAGCAGCTCGGCGTCCAGTTCATGCCCGGCTTCCCAGGCGATATCCAGCGTGGCATCGGCGTCGATCTCTTTAAGCCGCGCAAACGCCGCCTGCGCATGGCGCACGTCAATCACCGGGTCAGTGCCGCCATGCAGCAGGTGCAGCGTTGTCGCCGGGGCGGCATGTTGTGGCAAAGTGGCAAACCGGCCGGAGAACGCCACGACCCGCCCGGCGAGCGCGTGGTCACGGGCGCTGGCCTCCAGCGCCATAATCGCCCCCTGGTCCAGGCCGATCAGCGCCGTCTGTGCGCCGGTGACCCCCAGCCGTTGCTGGGCCTGCCGGACGGCAGTCATCAGCGGCGGCAAGGCCTCGGCGACCCGCGCCGCCAGATCCTCCTCGCGCATCCCGCGGCCGGAAAACCACTGGCGGCTTTCCGGGTCGGCGTCATCGGCATCAAACGGTTGCGGCGCTTCCGGCACCACAATGGCTGCCGCCGGCCAGTACTGGCGCAGGGTAATCACCAGCGCGCCCAGATCGTCCGGCTGGCCGCCGGCCCCGTGCAACAGCACCATCAGCTGTTGCGGCGCGCCGCTGTGTGCCTCGTCCGGCAGGAATTCCTGTAGATGCATACCCGCTCCTCTGTGTGGCCCCGCCCGCCGCCGGAACGCGACAGGCAGGCTCTTTCCAAAGGATAGACCATCATACCGGGTTAAACGGCGGCGGCCCCCGGCGTAATACGGTAGGCACAGCGGCGCGCCCCGTCGAGAATGTGCTCACTGCGTTCTACCCCGGCCTGCAACACCTCACGGAACACGGCCAGCTCGCTGCGGCAGAAGCCCTGGCAACTGGCCGCCGCGGCGCAAATCGGGCAGTGGTTCTCCACCAGCAGGTAGCTGCCATCTTCCTGGGGGTGGTATTCGGCCATGTACCCTTCCCGGCTGCGCAAGGCCGTCAGCCGTGCCAGCCGGGCGTCCAGCGTCTCTGCCCCCGCCATCGCCTGCCGGTAGTTTTCACGGGTTTCCGCCTCCCGCACGGTCATCAGCGTCTCCAGGGCCGCTTCGCCCAGCGAACCGCGCACCATGCGCAGCAGATGCACCGTCAGTTCGGCATGGGTGTCAGGAAAGCGCGCATGGCCGGCCGCCGTAAGTTGCCAGCGCTGGACAGGACGCCCCACCCCGCTCGCGGTGGCCTGTGCCGCCAGCAGCCCCTCTTTTGCCAGTTTGACGCACTGCTGGCGCGCCGCCTCGCCGCTGGTGCCCAGCAGGTGGCCGAGATCAGAAGCCTGCAACGGCCCACGGGTTTTCAGCAGCATCATCAGCCGGTCAGCCACCGGCTGGCGCGGCATGGCATCGGCTGCCCGGCTATTTTCCACCTTTTCGCTTGACTTATTCCCCACCGCCGCTCACCTTTATTCCAAGAAATTTCTTGTTTAATTTAGCGCAGTGCCGGCCGCGCTTCAATCTGTTGTTCTCTGACAGGCTAAAAACAACTCAGGAGTGATCGATGGAACGTCATGGACATTCTGGCTGGGGTGCGCTGTTCGCCCCCGGCCAGCGCGGCAGTGCACTGGTGCTTTCCGGCGGGGTGGCGCTTCACGCCACCAATAATCTGCTGACCACCACCATTTTGCCTTCAGTGGTGCAGGAGATCGGCGGGCTGGCGCTGTATGCCTGGAGCACCACCCTGTTTGTGGTCACCGCACTGCTCGGCGCGGCGCTCTCTACCCGGCTGCTGCGCTGGGCAGGCCCACGCCCGGCCTATGCGGTGGCGGCGCTGTTTTTCAGCCTCGGCAGCCTGGCCTGCGCGCTGGCCCCGACCATGCCGCTGCTGCTGGTGGGGCGCACGGTGCAGGGGCTGGGCGGCGGGTTCCTGTTTGCGCTCTCCTACGCCATGGTGCACCTGATGTTTCCCCCGGCGCTGTGGACGCGGGCAATGGCGTTGATCTCAGCCATGTGGGGCATTGCCACCCTGGTTGGCCCGGCGATTGGCGGGATATTCGCCAACTGGCACGCCTGGCGCTGGGCATTCGGCCTGATGTTGCCGTTAACGCTGCTGTTTATCCTCGGCGCGCAGTGGGTGCTGCCGCGCGGCAATGCGCACCGCCAGCCGCCGGAGCCGCTGGCTTGGCGGCAACTCGCGCTGCTGGTACTTTCGGTGCTGGTGGTGGCGGTGACCGGCCTCTCCTCCGATGGGCGCGTCCATCTCGCCGGGGTGGCGCTGGTGGCGGTGATGCTGTGGGTGCTAAGCCGGATCGAGGCCCGCTCGGCGGTGCGGTTGTTGCCGGTGGGGGCGCTGCAACTCTCCTCCCCGCTGGGCGGGCTTTACCTGGCCGTGGCGCTGCTGATGGTCGGCATGGGGTTTGATATCTACCTGCCCTACCTGTTGCAGGTGCTGCATGGGCAGTCGCCGCTGCTGGCCGGTTACTTATTTGCGGTGATGTCGGTGGGCTGGACGCTGGGCGAACTGTGCAGCGCCGGGCTGGGCACCCGTGGGGCGCGGCGGGCGATGCTGGCCGGGCCGTTGCTGATGACGTTCGGGATTGTGTTGCTGCTGATCTGGTTACCGGCACCTTCTGCCGGGGGCATGGCGGTGCTGCTGTGGCTGTCAGCCGGGCTGCTGGCGACAGGCTATGGCGTGGGCGTCGGCTGGCCGCACCTGCTGGCAGGCATTTTGCTGCATGCCCAGGCCGGGGACAAAGACCGCGCCGGGTCATCCATTACGCTGGTGCAGTCCTTTACCGCCGCGATGGGGGCGGCATTAGCCGGTATGGTCGCCAATGCCGCCGGGATTAACGCGCCGGGCGGCGAAACCGGGGCATCAGAGGCCGCGTTCTGGCTCTGCCTGGTGTTTATCCCGGTGCCGCTGCTGGCGCTGATTGGCATCCGGCAGGCCACCGCCGTAAACGCCGCGGAGCCGGTGGTACGGGATACGGCGTAAGGCGCCCGTGCCACTATGTGACACCTTCGCCTTAAACCATGGCCTTAAACCACACCTTCAAACCACGTTCTCAAAACCACGACCTCAACACTACGACCTCAACACTACGACCTCAAAACCCGGCCCCGCGTCCTGCGGGGCCGGGGTACCGGCTACTGCGGTTTTGCTATTTACTGATCGGCTTGGCTGCCGGGGCTGGGGCCGCTGCCGGGGCGGGTGCCTCCTCTTCCGGTGTCAGGCCGCGCTCTTTCAGCATCGGGCCAATTTCCGGGTCCTGGCCGCGCCAGTCGCGGTAGAGCTGCTCCAGATCCTCACTGTTGCCGCGTGACAGGATCATGTCGCGGAAGCGCTGGCCGTTTTTCGCCGTCAGCCCGCCCTGCGCTTTGATGCCCTCGAAGGCGTCATCCGCCAGCATCTGCGTCCAGAGGTAGGCGTAATACCCGGCGGCATAGCCGTTCCCCCAGATGTGCTGGAAGTAGCTGGAGCGATAGCGCGGCGGCACATAGCTGATGTCCAGCCCGTCCTGTTTCAGTGCGGCGGCCTCAAAGGCGTCGGCATCCTGCACCGGCTGATCAGCGGTCAGCGCGTGCCAGTGCATGTCCAGCAACGCCGCGGCCAGCAGCTCGGTCATCTCATAGCCTTTGTTGAATTTCGAGGCTTTTTCGATCTTGTCGCGCAGCTCCTGCGGCATCGGCTTTTTGGTCTGGTAATGGCGGGCAAAACGGGCAAAGACTTTTGGGTCATCCGCCCAGTGCTCATTGAACTGGGAAGGGAACTCCACAAAGTCACGCGCGGTGTTGGTGCCGGAGAGCGACGGGTATTGCTGGTCAGCAAACATGCCGTGCAGTGCATGGCCGAACTCATGGAACAGGGTGATCACCTCATCCCAGGTGAGCAGTGCCGGTTGCCCTTCGGCCGGTTTGGCAAAGTTGGCGACGTTGTAAATCACCGGCCGGGTGCCGAGCAGTTTCGACTGGTCAACGAAGTTGCTCATCCACGCGCCGCCGCTTTTGTTGTCACGCTTAAAGTAGTCGGTGTAGAACAGCGCCAGCGATTTGCCCTTTTTATCAAACACCTCGTACACCTTCACATCCGGGTGGTACACCGGCAGATCCGGGCGCGCTTTGAATGTCAGGCCGTAGAGCAATTGGGCGGCGTAGAACACACCGTTTTGCAGCACATTGTTCAGCTCAAAGTAGGGTTTGATCTGCGTGTCATCCAGGTCATAGCGGGCTTTGCGCACCTGCTCGGCGTAGTGCTGCCAGTCCCACGCCTCCAGTTTGAAATTGCCGTTCTGGCTGTCGATCAGCGCCTGAATATCCTGCGCCTCGCGCTTCACCCGCTCGGTGGCGGCCGGAACGATGTCATGCATAAATTTCAGCGCCGCCTCCGGGGTTTTCGCCATCTGGTCCTGGAGTTTCCAGGCGGCATAGGTCGGGAAGCCCAGCAATTTGGCCTGCTGGCTGCGCACCTGCGCCAGCCGGGCAATCATCAGCCGGGTATCGTTGGCGTCGCCCTTTTCCGCCCGGTTCCAGGACGCCTCAAACAGCGCCTGCCGGGTGGCCCGGTTTTCCAGGCTTTGCAGGGCCGGTTGCTGGGTGGTGTTCTGCAACACGATAACCCACTGGTTTTCCAGGTTGCGCTCTTTGGCCGCCGCGGCCGCGGCCGCCATCTCCGCCTCGCTCAGCCCGGCCAGCTGTGCCTGATCCGTCACTGTCAGCGCCCCGGCTTTGGTGGCCGCCAGTAACCGCTGGGTAAAGCGGGTGCTGAGGGTGGCCGCCTCCTGGTTAAGCTGTTTCAGCGCGGTTTTGTCGGCGTCAGAGAGTCTGGCCCCGGCCAGCACGAAATCCTGCCAGGTGACCTCCAGCAGGCGGCGATCCTCCGGGTTCAGCGCCAGGCTGTCGCGCTGCTGGTAGAGGGTGTCGATGCGCTTAAACAGCGCGCTGTTGAGCTGGATGGCATCCCCCAGCGCCGCCAGTTTCGGGGCGATCTCCTCATCGAGTTTTTGCAGGTTATCGCTGGTATTGGCGGAGGTCATGGCCCCAAACACGTTATTGACCCGCGTCAGCAGGCTGCCGGTGCGCTCCAGCGCCACCAGCGTGTTCTCAAAGGTCGGGGCGTCCGGGTTGGCGGCGATCTTCTCCACTTCCTCCTGCTTCTGGCGGATGCCCTCCAGCAGCGCCGGGCGGTAATCGCTCTCTTTGATTTTATCAAAGGCCGGGGCCTGCATACTCAGCGGGCTGACGGAGAAAAACGGGTTCTCCAGGCGTTGCAGTACCGCCGTGGGTGACGATGGGCTTTGCTGTTCACTCGGCATGGCCGTCTCCTGTGCTGTGGTGGGGGCCGCCCCGGCCGGCAGGACACTGCCTCCCCAGGCCACGGTCAGCGCCAGCAACAGCGGCGACAGGCGTAAGGCGGGAAACGGGGAACGGCTGGAATAGAACGATAGCGTGTGACGGCGTGCGCCGTTGCGTGCAATAGAAGTGACCATAAGCGGAAAGACGCCTCCCTGTGAGCCGGTTGCGCCCTCGCCGCCGGCTAAGCTGCTGATAAATGACCTCATGAGCATAGGTGGCATTGCCTGCTTCAGCAAAATGCTGTCATGCTTTTTTGCGAAATGTTACGCAAGATTTTTCCGGTCAGCCTGATAACAGGCGATTATTTCACCGGCAATCGCCACGGCAATCTCTGCCGGTAACTTGCCGGTGACATCCGGCAGCCCGATCGGGCAGCGCATCCGTTGCAAACCGGCGTCGCTGATGCCTTTGCCGCTGAGGCGGTAATCGAAGCGTTTGCGTTTGGTGGCCGACCCAATCAGCCCGAAGTAGCGGAAATCGTCCCGGCGCAGGATCTGTTCACTGAGCGCCAGATCGAGCGGGTGATCGTGCGTCAGCACCACGAAATAGCTGCCCGGCGGCAGTGTGGCCACCACCTCTTCCGGCTCCTCCGCCACCTGCTGCACCACCCCCGGCGGCAGCACGGCCGGGAACTCCGCCGCGCGGCTGTCGACCCAATGGATGCGGCACGGCAGGGTCGCCAGCAGGGTCACCAGCGCCCGGCCGACATGCCCGGCCCCGAACACCGCAATCAGCGGCTGCCGCTGCACCAGCGGCTCAAACAGCAGCGTGGCGCTGCCGCCGCAGCACTGCCCAAGCCTGGCTGCCAGCGGGAAACGCTCAAGCCGGGTGGCCGGCGCGGCGCTGTGCAACAGCGTCCGGGCCTGCGCCAGCGCCTGAAACTCCAGGTTGCCGCCGCCGATGGTGTGGTAACAGCGGTCAGCCGTGACCACCATTTTGCTGCCGCTGTCACGCGGGGTGGAGCCGTGGTGCTCCACTACCGTCACCAGCACGCAGGATTCGCCGCGCTGTTGCAGGTCATTCAGGGTCGTCAGCCACTCATCGTGTCGCATAGGCCTGCTCCTGCCCGGTTTCCGGCACGGGGGTCACAACCTCACGGTCAGCCTGCCGCTGCATCGCCATCACCGCCATCAACACCCGTTCCGGCGTTGCCGGGGCGTCAAGCCGGGGTGAGTGCCGGTAATGGCCGAGTGCCGCGACCGCATCCTTAAGCGCACACCACACGGCGATGCCCAGCATAAACGGCGGCTCGCCCACGGCTTTCGAGTGGAACACGGTGTCCTCCGGGTTTTTGCGGTTCTCCAGCAGTTTGACCCGCAGATCCGGCGGCACGTCGCCTATCGCCGGGATTTTATAACTGGCCGCGCTGTTGGTGAGCAGCCGCCCGCGCGCATCCCAGACCAGCTCCTCGCAGGTGAGCCAGCCCATGCCCTGCACAAAACCGCCCTCCACCTGGCCGATGTCGATCGCCGGGTTCAGCGAGGCACCGACGTCATGCAGGATGTCAGTGCGCAACAGCCGGTACTCGCCGGTCAGGGTGTCGATGACCACTTCCGCGCAGGCCGCGCCGTAGCTGTAGTAATAGAACGGGTGGCCGGCGGCGTTGTCGCGGTCGTAGAAGATTTTCGGCGTGCGGTAGTAGCCGGTGGCAGAGAGCGACACCTGGTTAAAGTGCGCCTGCCGCGCCACCTCGGCAAAGCTGTAGTAGCGATCTTTCACCCGCACCACGCCGTTGCGGAAAACAATCTCGTCCGCCTGCGCCTGATGGGTTGCCATCAGCATGGCGATCAGCCGCTGTTTGATGGTCTCTGCCGCATTCTGCGCCGCCTTGCCGTTGAGATCGGTGCCGGACGAGGCGGCTGTCGGTGAGGTGTTCGGTACTTTGCCGGTGTCGGTGGCGGTGATCTGGATGGTGTCGATGTCCACCTGGAACACCTCGGCCACCACCTGCGCGACTTTGGTGTTCAGCCCCTGGCCCATCTCGGTGCCGCCGTGGTTCAGCTGGATGCTGCCGTCGGTGTAGACCAGCACCAGCGCCCCGCCCTGGTTGAGGAAGCTGGCGGTAAAGGAGATGCCGAATTTTACCGGCGTCAGCGCCAGCCCGCGCTTCAGTACCGGGCTGGCGGCATTGAACGCGGCGATCTCTGCCCGCCGGGCGGCATAGTCCGCACTCTGCGCCAGCTCGTCGGTGATCTCATGCAGCAGGTTCTGTTCCACGGTCTGGTAATAGGGTGTGACGTCACGCCCCGGCCCGCCGTAATAGTTGGCGCGGCGCACCGCCAACGGGTCGTGGCCGGTTTCGCGCGCGATATGGTCGAGGATGTTTTCAATCGCCATCATGCCCTGCGGGCCGCCGAAGCCGCGGTAGGCGGTGTTGGACGCGAGGTGGGTTTTGCAGCGGTGGCCGGTGATGGTGACGTCGCCGAGGTAGTAGGCGTTATCGGCGTGGAACATTGCCCGGTCAACGATGGAGCCGGAGAGGTCCAGCGAGTAGCCGCAGTTGGCCGCCAGGTCAATCTCAATGCCATGGATCACGCCGTGGTCGTCAAACCCGACGTCATAGCGCACGTAGAACGGGTGGCGCTTGCCGGTCATCATCATGTCGTCCTGGCGGGAGAGGCGCATTTTGGCCGGACGGCCGGTGAGCCGCGCCGCCAGGGCCGCATGGCAGGCCGCGGCGGCGGCCTGCGTCTCTTTACCGCCAAACCCGCCGCCCATCCGGCGCATGTCGATCACCACTTTGTGCATCGGCACCCCGAGCACCGATCCCACCAGTTTCTGCACTTCCGTGGGGTTCTGGGTGGAGCTGTAGACCAGCATACTGCCGTCTTCGCCGGGCATCACGGAGGCGATCTGCGTCTCCAGGTAGAAGTGCTCCTGCCCGCCGATATGCAGCTCGCCCTGGATGCGGCGCGGGGCAGCGGCCAGTGCGGCGGCGGAATTCCCGCGCCGGTGGTGGTGGCTCGCCTCAACCAGATGCCCGGCCTGCAACGCCGTTTTCACATCAAAAATCGCCGGCAGTTCGCGGTACTCAATGATTGCGGCCTGGGCAGCACGGCGCGCGGTGAGCGGGTCATCCGCGGCCACCACCAGCACCACCTGACCGAGGTACTCGACTTTGCCGTCCGCATAGAGCGGGTCGCCCACCGTCAGCGGCGCAATGTCATTGTCGCCCGGCACATCCTGCGCGGTGAAGACCCGCACCACACCGGGAAAGGCGTAACAGGGCGCAACGTCAATCCGCAGGATCTCCGCGTGCGCCACCTCACTCAGGCGCGGCACCAGATGGAGCTGGTTGGGAAACTCTAACCGGTCATCAATATAGACCGCTTCGCCGGTGACATGCTTTTCGGCGCTCTCATGTTTCCGGCTGCGGCCTGCGCCGCTCGTCAGCCCGGCACGGAACCGGGCTTCCATCTCTTGTTGGCTCATCACCGGGATCGCTTTAGACATAGTCAGTCACCTTGATCGGCTGGTGCGGGGTGGAGAGTTCGAAATAGGCGCGGCGCAGCAGGTTCTGCGCCACCAACAGGCGGTAGGCGCTGCCGGCGCGGAAATCACTGATGGGGGTGAAATCGTCGGCCAGCGCCCGGCAGGCCAGTTCCAGCGTGGAGAGTTGCCACGGCTGGCCCACCAGCGCCTGTTCCGTATGCCGCGCCCGCGCCGGGATCGCCGCCATGCCGCCGTAGGCCAGCCGGGCGGCCTGCACCACACCGTGCCGGATGTCGAGGCTGAAGGCAGCGCAGACCGCCGAGATGTCGTCTTCCTGGCGCTTCGACACTTTGTAGATTTTCAGTGACGTTGTCACATGCGGGATCAGGATACGTGCGATAAATTCGCCGGGTTGCAGCGCCGTCTGGCGGTAGCTCAGGAAGAAGTCATCCAGCGGCAGGGTGCGCGTCTCTGCACCGCGCCGCAGTTCCAGCGAGGCATTCAGCGCCAGCAGCGCCGGGGCGGCGTCCCCGATGGGCGAGGCGTTCGCCAGGCTGCCGCCGAGCGTGCCCTGATTGCGGATCTGCTGTGAGGCAAAGCGCGTCATCAGGTCGGCAAACGCCGGGATCTGTTCCCGCAATACCGGCAGGCAATCCGTGAGCGGCACGGCGGCCCCGATTGATACGTGGTGCGGATGCTGTTCAATAGTGCGCAGTTCCGGCACCTGATTGAGTGCAATCAATAATGGGAAATGTTGGCTGCGCTGGGTGATCGCCAGCGCCAGATCGGTGCCGCCTGCCACCAGCTGCGCGTGCGGCTCGGCCAGAAAGGCCTCAGCCAGTGCGGCCAGCGAGTCCGGCATCAGGCAACGCTGGCCGTTATCACTGAGTTGCCGCAGCCCCGCCGGTGCCAGGGCATTGAGCCGCGCCAGCGTCTGTGCCTCGGCCTGATCGAACTGGTCGTCTTTGGTGCCTTGCGCTGCCAGGTGGTCAGCTGCGGCCACAATCGGCCGGTAGCCGGTGCAGCGGCAGAGATTCCCGGCCAGCGCCTGTTCGGTACTGCCCTGCCCGTGCTGTTTTTGTAACGCGAACAGTGACATCACAAAGCCCGGCGTGCAGAACCCGCATTGCGAGGCGTGGCAATCTACCATCGCCTGCTGCACCGGGTGCAACTGGTCGCGCTGTTTGAGATCTTCCACGGTGATCAGCTGTTTGCCGTCAAGCGCGCTGACCAGCGTGATGCAGGCGTTCACGGTGCGGTAGCGCAACCGGTCGCCGGCCGGTTCGGCCAGCACCACGGTACAGGCCCCGCAGTCGCCGGAGGCGCACCCCTCTTTGGTGCCGCAACGCTGCTGGTGGCGGCGCAGCCAGGTCAGCACGGTGGTGTTCGGGTCGAGCCGGCTTTCACGGTGCAGGCGTTGGTTAAGCAGAAATTGGATCATAACGTTACCCTGTGGCGCTGGGGTGCCGCCTGCGCGGCACCGGCTTAATAAGATGACAGGGCTGTACAGGTGAGTGTCTGTACAAGCGACCTTTCTGTACCCTGACTTTCCTGTACAGATGATTTGTACAACCGGTCAGATATTGTCAGTTAATTAAGCAATTTCAGTGCCAGGTAAACATTTTGTTAATTTATGCCGGGGGCGATGGCAGGCAGCCGCGCAGCACCAGATCGGTCACTTCGCGGATAATGTGTTCCTGGGTGGCCGGGGAATCCTGCGGGTCGCGGTACATATTTTTCACCTGCACCGCGAAGTCGGCGTAGTACTGGGTGATCGCCCAGATGTGCATAATAAACAGGCGCGCATCCAGCGGGCGGATCAGACCCTGCGTAATCCATTCATTAATAAGCATTTCTTTCTGGCGGATATTCTCCGTCGCCGGCGGCCAGTACTTCTCCAGATAGTGGCCGCCGCTCAGCACCTCACTGGTGAAGATGCGTGACAGCGCCGGTTGGGTAAACGAGAAGTGCAACTTGTTGCGGATATAGCGGCTGAGCACCGCGGACGGCTCCGTCAGCGCCGGGTCAAACCGCATAATGTCGTCCCATAGCGTCAATACGCGCTGCAACAGCTCCTCATACAGCTCCTCTTTACCGGCAATGTAATAATGTAACTGGGTTTTTTTCATCCCGGCACGCTGGGCAATCGCTTGCGTGGTGGCCCCGGAAAAGCCCTTCTCGCTGAATTCGCTGATGGCCGCACTGCGGATCACATCAAGCATCCGTTCACGGGCGATGCGCCCGCGCCCATTGGTTTCACTGTTCATGGTGGTGCGTGGTCCCTGCTGGTTGCCTCATTCTGGGGCGTGCGCCCGGCGTAGAGGCAGTGTAGCGGGGAATGCGGTCAGGCGCACCCCCGCCGCGGGCGCGGTTTACCCGGCGCGGTAGACCGGCTCGCCGTTGACCCAGGTGGCGTGGATGTTGCGGTCATCCCCCAGTGTCATCAGCACGAAAAGTTTCTCCGCCAGCGTCGTGCTGTTGGCGGCACGCAGTTGTTGCAGCGCGGTGGCGTTGCCGTCCAGCACCACGAAATCCGCCTCTTTGCCGGGGTCGAAATTGCCGATCTTGTCGTCGAGGTGCAGGGCGCGCGCGCCGCCCAGGGTGGCGTGGTAGAACGCCTCAAAGGCTGACAGGCGGTACTGTTGCAACTGCCCCACTTTGTACGCTTCGCCCAGCGTGGAGAGGATGCTGAAGGTAGTCCCCGCGCCGATGTCACTGCCGATGCCGACCCGCACCTGCTGTTCCCACGCTTTTTGCAGGCGGAACAGCCCGCTGCCGAGGAACAGGTTAGAGGTGGGGCAAAAGGCGATGGCGGAATCACTGGCGGCCATACAGGCCCATTCGTCGTCACACAAATGCAGGCAGTGGGCGAACACGCTTTTTTTGCCGGTCAGGCCGTAATCATGGTAAACGCCGAGATAGTGGGCGTGATCCGGGTAGAGCGCCCTGACCCACGCCACTTCGTCGCTGTTTTCGCTGAGGTGGGTATGCACCCAGGTATCAGGGAATTCGTCCCGCAGGCGGCGCACCGCCTCGAGCAGCGCCGGGGAAGAGGTCGGCGCAAAGCGCGGCGTCAGCGCATAACCGAGGCGGCCGCGGTTGTGCCAGCGGCGGATCAGGTCGCGCGTTTGCGCGTAGCTGGTTTCCGCCTCTTCCAGCAGGGCTTCCGGCGCGTTGCGGTCCATCATCACTTTCCCGGCGATAAGCCGCATCTGCAACGCTTCCGCCGCGGTAAACAGCGCCTCCACCGACTGCGGGTGGACGGTGCCGAACACCAGCGCGGTGGTGGTGCCGTTGGCCAGCAACTGCCGGAGGAAGAACTGTGACATCTCCGCCGCGTGCCCGGCGCACTCGTATTGCGCCTCGGTCGGGAAGGTGTAATTTTTCAGCCAGCTCAGCAGCTGCTCACCATAGGCCCCGACCATTTCCGTCTGCGGGTAGTGGATATGGGTATCAATAAAACCGGGCACGATCAGTTTGCCGCGGTAATCCTCAACCGGTATGCCCTCCGGCAACTGCGCCTGTGGTGCCATCCGGTCACCGTGCCAGACAATCCGGCCGCCGTTAAGCAGCAGCACGCCATCTTCCACATACCGCACCCGGTCGGTTATCTCATCCGGGTCACTGACGCTGCCGGTGAGGTCAAAAAAGTTGCCGCGAATGGCGCGGGTGACTGTCTGGTTCATGATTCTGCCCTTATCAGAAGACGCTTCGTATTATCAGTATGGTTCATCAGCGTTCAGCAAGGGGTATGCCAGGGCAGAAATTTTTTCTCTAAGTGTTTGTAACACAGTGTTTTATTTTTAACACACCGGCCACTCACCCTGGCCACAACGGTTTTTTTTGCTGCGGGGCGCAGGTGCAAAATCAGGCAAACGGTTGCCCGCGTAACGCAACCGTTTGCTGCGCGGCCGCCCTTTTCCGGCCTGCGCGGTGCCTGCACCCCGTTTGTGCATCACCGGCAGAAAAAAGCCGCCGGGCAGGATTTTTTTCACCGCAAGATAAGTCGCCAGTTTTTGCTGTGACAGCGACGTGCAAAGGCATCTCTTGCTGGCCGCCTTTCTTCCGGGAAAATAATGCTCTGCCCGGTGCAGCCTCAGGCGCACCGGGCGGCCGGTACACCGGTTGACGGTCAAGCGGGATCGGTTATGCTCAACACTCTTCTGCCCTTCCCCTCATTAAAAAGGCGGTGCCATGTCCGGATCTGGTTTCTCTGTTGGCAGCAGCACGATGGACACTCCCAGGAGGCCGCAATGAAGCGCACCACCACGGACGGCCCGGCCCTGCCGCTGCTGGTGGCCGGGGCCTTTTTTATGGAAAACCTCGACGCCACGGTGATTGTGACGGCACTGCCGCAGATGGCGCGCGCCTTTGGTGTGGAAGCGGTAGACCTGAACATCGGCGTGTCTGCCTATATCCTGACGTTGACGGTGTTTATCCCGGCCAGCGGCTGGATCGCCAACCGCTTCGGTGCACGCCGGGTGTTCACCGCCGCGCTGCTGCTGTTTACCCTCTCTTCCCTGTTCTGCGCCCTGAGCGTCAACCTGATGACGTTTACCGCCGCCCGGATGTTACAGGGCTTTGCCGGGGCGCTGATGGTGCCGGTCGGCCGGTTGGTGGTGCTGCACAACACGCCGAAATCGGGGCTGATCAAAGCGATCGCCACCATTACCTGGCCGGGGCTGGTGGCACCGATCCTCGGCCCGGCAGTGGGCGGATTCGTCACCACTTATGCGTCGTGGCACTGGATTTTCCTGCTTAACCTGCCGCTGGGGCTGGTCGCCATCTGGTTCAGCCTGCGGCTTATCCCCGCCCAGCCGGGCGACCAGACGGTACCGTTTGATATCACCGGGTTTATGCTCACCGGGCTTGCCTGCTTTGGCCTGATGTTCGGCCTCGATCTGTTTAACGGCGTGGCGGAGCGCCCCTGGCTGCCGCCGCTGTGCATTATCATCAGCCTGCTGCTGGGCGCGCTGGCGATCTGGCACGCGCGGCGCACCCCTTACCCGGTGCTGGACCTCTGGGCGCTGCGGCTGAAAAGTTACGCCGTCACGGTATTCGGCGGCAGCCTGTTCCGCATCGCCATCGGCGCGGTGCCGTTTTTGCTGCCGCTGCTGTTCCAGCTCGGCTTCGGCATGAACGCCTTCCATGCCGGGCTACTGGTGCTGGCGGTGTTTGCCGGGAACCTGGTGATGAAACCCTTTACCTCGGCGATCCTTTACCGCTTCCCGTTCCGCACCACGCTGTGGGTGAACGGCGTGCTGAACGCACTGACCATTTTCGCCTGCGCGCTGATCACCCCGGCCACGCCGGTGGCGCTGATTGCCGCGCTGCTGTTCGTCAGCGGGCTGACGCGGTCGATGCAGTTTACCGCGCTCAATACGCTGGCCTTCTCCGAGGTGCCGCAACCGCGCATGGGCGGGGCCAACACGCTGTTTAATATGTCGCAACAGCTTGGCGGCGGGCTGGGCATTGCGCTCGGTGCGCTGGCGCTGCGCGCCGGGGAGTGGCTGACGCCGGGCAGCGAAGCCGGGCCGCCGCTGGCCGCCTTCCACTTCGCCTTTATCATGATGGGGCTGCTGGCCCTGCTGGCGGTGGCGGACACCTTTACGCTCGGCCACACTGCCGGGGACAACGTGCGGCAGAAAACCTTGCAGGAGGCGGCCGGGGGGC
The DNA here is from genome assembly GCF_018257325.1 of Nissabacter archeti. Lineage (NCBI taxonomy): Bacteria > Pseudomonadati > Pseudomonadota > Gammaproteobacteria > Enterobacterales > Yersiniaceae > Nissabacter > Nissabacter archeti. Next base: position 22,224 of record NZ_JAERKB010000019.1, on the reverse strand, counting down.
GGCGCAAAACCCCGGCGGACTCTGCCAAGTAAGCATTATCCGGCCGCAGAGCCGGGGCTCTGCTACCCTGAAAGACGCAGACAACCGATAAGACACATCATTCACTGAAGACCATTAACCCATTAAGGAACAATGACATGATTATTTTGGTTACCGGTGCCACAGCCGGTTTTGGCGAAGCCATTACCCGCCGTTTCATCAATGAGGGACATAAAGTGATTGCCACCGGCCGCCGCCAGGAACGGCTGGACGCGCTGAAAGAGACGCTGGGGGATCAGGTGTATGTGGCGCAGCTGGATGTGCGCAACCGGGCGGAGATTGAGGCGATGCTGGCGGCGCTGCCCGCCGGATGGCGCGAGATTGATGTGCTGGTCAACAACGCCGGGCTGGCACTGGGGCTGGAGCCGGCGCACAAAGCCAGCAGCGATGACTGGGAAACCATGATCGACACCAACACCAAAGGGCTGGTGTTTATGACCCGCGCCGTGCTGCCGGGTATGGTGGAGCGCAACCGCGGGCATGTGGTCAATATGGGGTCAATCGCCGGGAGCTGGCCGTATCAGGGCGGCAACGTGTACGGGGCCACCAAGGCGTTTGTGAAACAGTTCAGCCTGAACCTGCGCGCCGACCTGGCCGGGACACAGGTGCGCGTCACGGACATCGAGCCGGGGCTGGTGGGCGGCACCGAGTTTTCCAATGTCCGCTTCAAGGGCGATGATGACAAAGCCAGCCAGACCTATGACAACGCCAACCCGCTGATGCCTGACGACATCGCCGAGTCGGTGTTCTGGGCCTGTACCCTGCCGCCGCACGTCAACATTAACCGGCTGGAGATCATGCCGGTCAGCCAGTCCTTTGCCGGGCTGAAGGTGCACCGCGACGCGTGATGCCGCCTGCGGGGCGCCGCTGCCCCGCGTTTTTCCTGCCCGGTTCAGCCATTGCGCCAGCCGGAGACAATGATCAGCATCCCTGCCAGCGCCACCAGCGCCCCCACCCAGTCCGTGCTGCTCAGGCGCACGCCGTCCACCAGCCGCAACCACACCAGTGCGGTAAACACATACACCCCGCCATACGCCGCATAGACACGGCCGCTGGCTGCCGGGTGCAGCGTCAACAGCCAGACAAACAGCATCAGGCTCAGGGCGGCCGGTAACAACAGCCAGGCCCCGCCCCCTTTTTTCAGCCACAGCCAGGGCAGAAAACAGCCGGTGATCTCCGCCAGCGCGGTGAGGAAAAACAGCAGGGTCGTTTTTATCATGGGGCTCCTTCAATGCCGGGTAAACCGGGCGCGCGCCCGGCTGGTGGCCGCGCCCTGAGGTGTTATAATTAAGGATCACCGCAACCGGTAAACCGGGCTGCGGCGCCAGCGCAGGCGGTGGCCTGCGGCGGATAACCTATAAGGATGAGATGATGAATACAATGTTTATGCCCCGGCTGCTGCGCAGGATTGCGCCCGTTGCCCTGGTCGCGCTCTGTGCGGCCTGGCAGGTTCCGGCCTCAGCCGCAACCAATTGCGCCAGCGGCACCTGTATCTTCAACGGCAACGGTGATAACGCCCTCTCCAATGAAGAGGCGCGCCAGAACAAAGAGCAGTGGGATGATACCCGGATGCTGCGCAAAAAGGTCAACAGCCGCGCCGAGAAAGAGTTTGATAAGTTTGACACCGCGATTGACATGAAAGAGGACTGTGAAAAAAGCATGAATCTGAATGCCTATTGGGAAGCCAACACCGAGCGTTGTCTGGATCGCCGCACTGGCCGTCAGATTAATCCTTAAAAACATTGACTTAAGTTAAATTTCCTACGGAGAGGAAATTTGGCTGCTATCTTTACTGCCTGATGACTTTATTTAATTAAGGACTGAATGATGAAGAAATCTTTACTGTTTGCAGCCGCGGTACTGGCGGTCGCCCCGCTGGCGGCGCAGGCCTCCTGTGAAAGCGTGAAAGCGGATATCAGCCAGAAAATCATTAACAACGGCGTGCCCGAATCCGGCTTTACCCTGGATATTGTCCCGAACGATCAGGCTGACCAGTCCGGCGGCCAGGTTGTCGGCCATTGTGAAAACGACACACAGAAGATTGTGTACAGCAAAACCGGTGACGGCAGCAGCGATGTGGAAGCGACCGCCAGCCCACAGACCGGCACCAGCCAGGACGCCGCCCCGGCACACTGATCCCGTGGCCGCGCCGTCCGTTCTGTCAGGGCACCTTCGGGTGCCCTGATTTTTTTGCCTCAGGGGCGGCTGCCCTGCGCTTCCGGCTCAGCCGGGCGCTGGCTGGGCGGCATCAGCCAGACGGCAATCAGCGTCAGCACCGCCATCACGGCCGCCGCCACAAACACCCAATGCAGCGAGACAGCGACCTGATCGGTGATCCACTGGAGGCGATCGCTGCTGAGTGCCTGGCGTTGCGGGCCATCCATCAGCTGTTGCACCGGGTCATCGACACCCGGCAAACGCTGTTGCAGGTTGAGGTTCAGCGTGCCGCCCAGAATGGCCGTGCCGAACGCCGACCCAATCAGCCGCGAAAACATCGTCGAGGCGGTGGCGATGCCGCGCATCGAGGCTTCTGCGGCATTCTGCACCGACACCAGGTAGGTGGTGTTGCTCAGCCCCATCCCCGCGCCGACGGTAAAGGCGGCCAGCCGCGCCCACCAGAGTGTTTGCCCCGGCTGCACCAGCAGCAGGATCAGGCTGCCTGCAATCAGCAGCAGCGCGCCGCACAGTGCGGTAAAGCGGTATGAGGTTACCAGCATCAGGCGGCCGCTCAGGGTGCTGGCCAGCGGCCAGCCCACCGACACCAGCGCCAGCGTGGTGCCCGCCTCCAGCGGCGTGCCGCCCATCACGCCCTGCACAAAGGTCGGCAAAAAGGCGCTGATGCCCATCAGCACCGCGCCCATCACCAGCCCGCCGACGTTGCCCGCCACAATCACGCGGCTCTGCCACAGCGCCAGCGGAAACAGCGGCTCCGGCGTACGCCGCTCCTGCCGCACCAGCATCACCCCGCCCACCAGCGCCACCGCCAGCAGCGGCACCATCGCCATGCCGAGCGCGTCGGCTTGTAACAGCGCCAGCAGCAACGCCGAGACAGAGAGGGTCAGCCAGGCCGTCCCTGCCAGGTCAAGCGGGTGCCGCTGCCCCTTTTCCGCCTCCGGCAGGTAGCGCGCCAGCATCACCATCGCCACGATACCGATCGGCACGTTGATCCAGAACACCAGCGCCCAGCTGAAATGCCCGACGATAAACGCCCCCAGCAGGGGGCCGATCACCGCTGAGACGCCCCAGACGCTCGACAGGTAACCCTGCACTTTGGAGCGCTCTACCGGCGAGTAGATATGGGCGATGATGGTGGACGCGATCGGCATAATGGCCCCGCCGCCCAGCCCCTGCAAGGCGCGGAACAGGATCAGCCACAGCATCGACGGTGCCATGCCGCACAGCACCGACCCGAGCAGGAAAATCAGGGTGCCGATAAAGAACATCCGCCGGCAGCCGTAGAGGTCCGCCAGCCGCCCGTAAATCGGCACGCTGATGGCCTGCGTCAGCAGGTAGACGGCAAACACCCAGCCAAGCAGGGAAAAACCGCCCAGCTCGCCGATGATGGTCGGCATGGCGGTCGCGACAATGGTGACTTCAATCGCCGCCATAAACATCGCCAGCATACAGGCGGCCAGTATCCGGCCGCGATGCGGGATCGGGTGCGGGGAATTTTCGTGCTGTTTCATTCAACCTTCGCAATTCGCTGATTTTATTCTCCCTGTGAGTATATCAGCCCGCCGCCATACCGGGCGGGCCACAGGGGATTTTTGCGAGGGGTGCCGAAAAGCAGCAAAAAGCGGGGGTCAGAGTGCCAGCGGGCGGAGGTCAAGGAACTGCCCCAGATCGCGCGTTTCCGCCCGCGGCAGGTACGGAATTTCACCCAGCAGCGGCGCAGGCAGCTTGCGGCTGAGCAGATCAATGGTCTGGGCGTAGTGCGCCAGGCAAGGGTTGATGCGGTTTGCCACCCAGCCCAGCAGCGGCAGCCCGTCGTTGAGCACCGCCTGCGCCGTCAGCAGCGCATGGTTCATCCCGCCCTGCTTGATGCCGACCACCAGGATCACCGGCAGTTGCTGCGCGATCACCCAGTCGGCATAGCTGTGCTGCTCATCCAGCAGCGTCCGCCAGCCGCCGCAGCCCTCGACCACCACGCACCCGGCGCGCGCCTTCAGCGTGGCCAGCCCGTCCGACATACGGCTAAACAGCGTGCTGTCAGCCGGGGCGGCGTAAGGCTCATCCTCCGCCAGCGACAGCACATTCAGGGCCTCATACGGCAGGCTTACCGCCGATGAGGCCTGCAACGTCAGCACATCTTTGCTGCGCCAGCCTTCTGCCGTCTCCGTGCACGCCGTGGCAATCGGTTTATACCCCACCGCCTCGGCCCCCTGCGCAGCCAGCGCCTGTAACAGGGCGCGTGAAACGATGGTTTTACCGACATCCGTATCGGTGCCGGTGACAAATACCTGTGTCAACATGGTGGGTCTGCTCCGAAAATCGTGTTGAATCAAAAAATTACCGCAGGCAATACTGCGGTGCTCACGTTATCGGGTCAGTCTAGGGGATGAGGGGCAGGCGCTATCTTGAGATAGCGCAAGGTTTTGTTTGGTGAACATCCATAACTACGGCGAATATGATCTGACCCCGGATTACCCCTGCAACAGCTTGACCAGCAGCGAGCCGTTATAGAGCGCATCCTTGATCAGCGCTGCGCCCGGCATGGTGCCGTGGTTGTGGAAACGGGTCGCTTCCAGTTGCAGCGCCTCACTGTAGCTGGGCAACGATTGCCGGCGGATGCAGGCCATCATCGCCGGGTGGAGGATAGAGGCCGCGCGGTTCAGCGGGGAGCCGACCAGGATTTTATCGGGGTTGAACAGGTTGACCATAATCGCCACGATGCGGCCGACATTGTTGCCGACATCCAGGATCAGGTCCCGCGCCAGCGGGTCGCCGGCCAGCGCCGCATCGCACAGCGCGTCCACCGTCAGCGGCACGCCGTGCAGTTGCGAGCTCATGGAGCCTTTCAGCCGCTGCTGCGCCAGCGCCAGCAAACTGTCGATCCCGGCCACCGTTTCCAGGCAGCCGTGGTTGCCGCAGTAACAGCGCTTGCCGTAAGGGTCGACCTGCACATGGCCGATCTCGGCGACGCTGCGGCTGCCGCTGTGCAGCACCCGGCCGCCGGTGATGATCCCGGCACCGACATGGTGGTCGATGACCACCTGAATCACATTCTGCGAACCGAATGACGCGCCGTACAGCGCTTCGGCCATCGTCCAGGCACCGATATCATGCTGGAGGAACACCGGCACCCCGGTGCGTTGCGCCAGCGCCGGGCCGAGCGGCATCTCATCAACCGGGTAGTAAGGCATACGGTGGACGATCCCGGCCTGGGCATCAATCATGCCCGGCAGGGTGATGGCGATGGCCGTCAGGCGCTCAAGCTGCTGCTGGTGGCGGATGAAAAACTGGTCGATGGCCGCCAGCAGACGATCGAGCAGCGGCTCGTCAGCGTCGGCGGGCAGCGGGAGTTGCTCCTCCACCACCAGCCGGCTGCTGAGATCGCGCAGGGCCAGGGTCAGGTTGCCGGGGCCGATGCGGCCGGAGAGGTAGTGCCAGGCGTCGGTGTCCAGCACCAGCCCTACCGCCGGGCGGCCGCGGCTGCCGACATCCTGGAATTCGGTTTCCTGCACCAGGTGGGCTTCCAGCAATTCACGGACGATTTTGGTGATGCTGGCCGGCGCAAGCTGCGCCAGTTTGGAAAGCTCAATGCGCGAAACCGGCCCGCATTGGTCGATCAGTCGATACACAGCCCCTGCATTGGTTTGTTTGATTTGGTCTATATGCCCAGGCTGCCCATCGACAATCACGTACCTGCTCCTGCTATTTTTCGCGCCTCAAAATAAATCATATTCGACATCCCAATCCATTGGGAGCACAGGCACAACTATTTGATTCGTTATGTGATTTAACGCACAAATTCACCCTGAAATGCGTAAGGGCAGATCACGCCAGCCCGCGATCTTCCAGCAGCAAATCAAGCAGGGCCTGCGCCGGGGCGGCCAGGGGGCGGTGGCGGTGGCTGACCAGCCACACCTGCGTGGCGAAGTGCGGGTCCTCCAGCGGCACGTAACGCACGCCGCTGATGCGCAGCCGCATAAACGAGGCGGGCAGAATCGAGACACCCAACCCCGAGGAGACCAGCCCGATAATGGTCATCGCCTCCCCCACTTCCTGGGTGATATAGGGGCGGATGCCCGCCGCGGCCAGCAGGTCAAGGATCTCGTCATACAGCGCGGTGCCCACCAGCCGGGAGAAGAACACGAACGGCTGGTCGGCCAGCGCCTGTACCGGCAAATGCGACGGATTACCGGCCGCCAGCGGGTGATCCTCCGGCAGCACCGCCACCAGCGGCTCGCGCAGCATCAGCTGGTAGTGCAGCGCCTCGGGCAGCACGGTGTTACGCATCACCCCCAGGTCCAGCTTGCCCTCCAGCAGCGGGCCAATCTGCTGTTTGGTGTTCAGCTCTTCCATCTGGATATGCACATGCGGGTGGAGCTGGCGGAAGCGGCGCAGGCTGCGTGAAATGCTGCCGATAAACGGCGACGAGGAGGTAAAGCCGATGGTCAGTTCGCCGACTTCACCGCGGTGGATGCGCGCCGCCTGCTCGGCCGCGTCATTGACCTGCGCCAGGATCTGGTAGGCATGGCGCAAAAACTGTTCGCCCGCCTGCGTCAGGCTGACGCTGCGGTTGGTGCGGGTCAGCAGGCGGGCGTTAATCTGCTGCTCCAGCGTCTGGATTTGCAGGCTCAGCGGCGGCTGGGAAATGTTGAGCCGTTCCGCCGCCCGGCCAAAGTGCAGCTCCTCTGCCACTGCGATGAAATACCGCAAATGGCGCAGTTCAATGTTCATCATATTTTAAAAGTATCAATTGTGATTATTAATATATTAGACAGAAAAATGTGACCTGCCTATGCTTTCATCACACCAAATTTCTGATGATTTCATTCCCATTTTTGTTTCACCCACATAAGGATTGACCGTGAACAGCCCCCAACGCTCCGTGAACGCCCCTTCTACGAGCGACGCAGCCAATGACAGTGACGCTGCCCACCAACACCCACTGCCGACTGACGCCCGCCGTACCCTGATTATTCCCGCTGCGCCGCGCGCCGCCACCCCGTTTATCAAACGCGGCACGCCACAGTTTATCCGCGTGACGCTGGCGCTGTTTTCCGCCGGGCTGGCGACCTTCGCCCTGCTCTACTGCGTGCAGCCGATTTTGCCGATCCTGTCGCAGGATTTCGGCATCTCGCCCGCCAGCAGCAGCCTCTCGCTTTCGGCATCCACCGGGATGCTGGCGATTGGGTTGCTGTTTACCGGGCCGCTCTCTGATGCGGTAGGACGCAAGCAGGTGATGGGGGTGGCGCTGCTGCTGGCGGCGGTCTGTACGCTGCTCTGTTCGGTAATGACCAGCTGGAACGGCATCCTGCTGATGCGGGCGCTGGTCGGGCTGGCGCTGAGCGGCGTGGCGGCGGTCGCGATGACCTACCTCAGTGAGGAGATCCACCCAAGCGTTGTGGCGTTCTCGATGGGGCTGTATATCAGCGGTAACTCCATCGGCGGCATGAGCGGCCGCCTGGTGTCGGGGGTGTTGTCCGATTTCTTCTCCTGGCGGGTGGCCGTCGGCGTGGTGGGCGTATTTGCCCTGGCAGCGGCGCTGATGTTCTGGCGCATTCTGCCGCCGTCGAAACATTTCCGCCCCGCTTCCCTGCGCCCGCGCAACCTGTTGATCAACTTCCGCCTGCATTTCCGTGATGCCGGGCTGCCGCTGCTGTTTGTGGAAGGCTTTGTGATCATGGGCAGTTTCGTGACGCTGTTTAACTATATCGGTTACCGGCTGCTGGCCCAGCCTTACCATCTCAGCCAGGCGATTGTCGGCGTGCTGTCCGTGGTGTACCTGATGGGCACCTACAGCTCGCCGAAAGCCGGGCTGCTCTCCACCCGCTATGGGCCCGGCCCGGTACTGATGGGGGCCATCGGCATGATGCTGGCCGGGATCCTGCTGACCGGGCTGTCGCCGGTGCCGGTGATCCTGCTCGGGATGATGCTGGTCACCGGCGGCTTTTTCGCCGCGCACTCGGTCGCCAGCGCCTGGATCGGCCGCCGCGCCCGCCGCGCCAAAGGCCAGGCCTCCTCCCTTTACCTCTTCTGCTATTACGCCGGGTCGAGCGTGGCCGGCACCGGCGGCGGCTTCTTCTGGCACAGCTTTGGCTGGCTGGGGGTGGTGGGCTACATCAGCGTGATGCTGCTTGTCGGCCTGGCCGTAGCACTGCGCCTGAAATCCCTGCCGGAAAAACGCGCCCTTGCCTGACCCTGACCGGGTGCCGCGTGCACCCGGCTTTGCCCTTTTTTCCTTCTTTCCCCCTCTGTGATGCCCTGTTTTCCCTGTTAAGCGCATAAAACGGCGAAGTTAAGGTAGCCAGCCTGTTTTATATGCAGTATAAAGTGTGTTGTAACTAATTGGAGGGGTGAATGAGTAACTATGAGCTGATTGGCCGCATGAATGAGTGTTTTCATGAGCTGGAACTGGCACTGGATGACCTTACCCACCTGCTGGGCAAATTACCGTTACAGGATGCACGGGTGTTTGTGCTGCCGGAAATCGAGAAAGGCAAAGAGAATGACCCGGCAGACCAGATTGCCGTCACCCCGCTGATGGGCATTGAGGCGCACCAGCGGGCGTTGCAGCATTTCCGCCGGTTGTTCATCCATGACAATGCTGAAAATATCAGCAGCAAGGCGGCGGTCAGGCTGCCGGGGGTGCTCTGCTACGTGGTGACGCCGGACGAGCAACAGGCGGTGCAGTTGCTGATTGAGGAAGTGAACAAACTGAAGGCGGAGCTGGAACACATCGTGACGGTGGAATCCGGCCTGGAGCGCGAGCAGCGTTTTGACTTTGTGCACACCCACCTGCGCGGGCTGATTACCCTGAACGCCTACCGCACCATCACCTGCCTGCTGGAGCCGGGTTCCGTGCGCTTTGGCTGGGCGAACAAGCACATCATCAAAAACGTGACGCGGGAAGAGATTGTCGAACAGCTTAACCGCAGCCTCAAAGCCGGGCGTGCCGTGGCACCTTATACCCGTGAGCAGTGGGCCGAGCACATCACGCGTGAAATCAATGACGTGATGCGGCTGCCGGAAAATGCGGCGCTGAAGATCCGCCGCCCGGTGAAAGTGCAGCCGATTGCCCGCGCCTGGTACCCGGCGCAGCAGAAGCAGGTGCAGCACCCCTGCCCGATGCCGCTGATTGTGCTGTGCGGCCGCGTCGGTTCGCACGTCAAGGCCCCCAAACTTGGCGCCCTGCCCGACTACGACGCCGCCAACATCAAGCACAAATACCGCCCGGCGGCGCAGCCGCTGCACCTGTTGATCCCGCGTTTGCACCTTTACACCGACCACCTGGTCAACTGACAGGCGTAAAAAAGCCGGCAATCGCCGGCTTTTTGCTTTCCGGGGGACGGCTTACAGCTTCATGCTGCCGACCATCTCTTCCGGGCGCACCCACTCGTCAAACTGTTCTTCCGTCAGGTAGCCCAGTTTCAGCGCGGAGGCTTTCAGCGTCAGCCCCTCTTTGTGCGCCTTTTTGGCGATCTCGGCCGCTTTGTCATAGCCGATGTGGGTGTTCAGGGCGGTGACCAGCATCAGCGACTCATTGAGCAGCTGGGTGATGCGGTCACGGTTTGGCTCAATGCCCACCGCGCAGTGCTCATTGAAGCCGCGCATCCCGTCTGCCAGCAGGCGGATCGATTGCAGGAAGTTATGGATCACCATCGGGCGGAACACGTTCAGCTCGAAGTTACCGGACGCACCGCCGATGTTGACGGCCACGTCGTTGCCCATGACCTGCGCGCACAGCATGGTCATCGCTTCGCACTGGGTTGGGTTGACTTTGCCCGGCATGATGGAGCTGCCCGGCTCATTTTCCGGGATGGAGATTTCGCCGATGCCGCAACGCGGGCCGGAGGAGAGCCAGCGCACATCGTTGGCGATCTTCATCAGCGAGGCCGCCAGCCCTTTCAGCGCGCCGTGGCCGTGCACCAGTGCGTCACAGGTTGCCAGCGCCTCGAACTTGTTCGGCGCGGTGACAAACGGCTGGCCGGTGAGGTCAGCCAGCGCTTTCGCCACACGTTCGGCGTATTCCGGGTGGGTGTTCAGGCCGGTGCCGACCGCGGTGCCGCCCAGTGCCAGCTCGCACAGGTGCGGGATGGAGGCTTCAATATGCTTCAGGTTGTGGGCCAGCATCGCCACCCAGCCGGAAATCTCCTGGCCCAGGGTCAGCGGCGTGGCGTCCTGCAGGTGGGTACGGCCGATTTTGACGATGTCTTTGAACGCGTCGGCTTTGTCAGAGAGCGTTTGTTGCAGGGTTTTCAGCTCCGGCAGCAGGGTTTCACGCACGGCGATCACCGCCGCGACGTGCATCGCCGTCGGGAAGACGTCGTTGGAACTCTGGCTCTTGTTGACGTCATCGTTCGGGTGCACCCGGCGGCCGTCACCGCGCTCACCGCCCAGCAGCTCGCTGGCGCGGTTGGCCAGCACTTCATTCATGTTCATGTTGGTCTGGGTGCCGGAACCGGTCTGCCAGACTGACAGCGGGAACTCATTGCTGTGCTTGTCAGCCAGCACTTCGTCTGCGGCTTGCAGGATCGCGTTGCCGCGCTCAGCCGGCAACAGGCCCAAATCCATATTGACGCTGGCGGCGGCGCGTTTGGTCTGCGCCAGGGCGTGGATCAGCGCAGTGGGCATTTTTTCCGAGGAAATGCGGAAATGCTCTAATGAACGCTGGGTTTGCGCGCCCCACAACTGTTCTGCAGGAACTTCAATCGGCCCCATTGAGTCTTTTTCAATGCGAGTGGCTGCCATTACTTTCTCCTTAGATACATAGCACATAAATGAATGTGCCGCGGACGTTCCCATCAGTCCCACGGCACAGCCTAGTATAGTGACACAGAAAAGCAGCGCATTATGCGACGCAGTTTGATTTATTAGATTTTCCTTATTGATAATCACCTGTACTCACTGTTTACTAAACAGAATTTTCAAAATCCCCCTATTTTCTTCATGAGCAGGATAGCCACATGCAAAAGATGCACAACGCGGTTCAGAACTATGCCTGGGGCAGCCCGGATGCGCTGACCCGCCTGTATGGTATTGCCAACCCGCAGGGCAAGCCGATGGCCGAACTCTGGATGGGCGCGCACCCTAAAAGCAGCTCCCAGGTCACGGATGCGCAGGGCAACCGCCGTGCGCTGCGCGACGTGATCGGGGATGACCCGGCCACCTGGCTCGGCCGCGCGGTAGCCGATCGCTTCGGCGAACTGCCGTTCCTGTTCAAGGTGCTGTGCGCTGACCAGCCGCTGTCGATTCAGGTACACCCGAGCAAAGCCGCGGCGGAAGTCGGGTTTGCCAAAGAGAACGAGGCCGGGATCCCGCTGGATGCCGCCGAGCGCAACTACAAAGACGCCAACCACAAGCCGGAGCTGGTGTTTGCCCTGACGCCGTTCCAGGCGCTGAACGGTTTCCGTGAGCTGAGCGACATCATCTCCCTGCTGCAACCGGTGGCCGGTGCGCACCCGGACATCGCCGCGTTCCTGCAACACCCGGACGCCGATCACCTGGCGACGCTGTTCGCCGGGCTGCTGAGCATGGAAGGCGAAACCAAATCCCTGGCGCTGGGCGTGCTGAAAGCCGCCCTGAACAGCCAGCAGGGTGAAACCTGGGATGCCATCCGCAGCATCGCCACTTTCTACCCGGATGACAGCGGCCTGTTCTCGCCGCTGCTGCTGAATGTCATCACCCTCCAGCCGGGCGAAGGGATGTTCCTGTATGCCGAAACCCCGCACGCCTACCTGAACGGCGTGGCGCTGGAAGTGATGGCCAACTCCGACAACGTGCTGCGCGCCGGGCTGACGCCGAAATATATCGACATCCCGGAACTGATGGCGAACCTGAAGTTTGAGCCGAAACCCGCCGCCACCCTGCTGACTCAGCCGGCGCAGCGCGGCAGCGAGCTGAATTTCCCGATCCCGGTCGAGGATTTCGCCTTCTCGCTGCATGACCTCTCTGCCGAACCGCAAACGCTGGCCCAACAGAGCGCGGCAATCGTGTTCTGCGTGGAAGGCGAAACCGTGCTGGAGAAAAACGGCGAGCAGGTCGTGCTGAAGCCGGGCGAATCCTGCTTTATCGGCGCATTTGAATCCCCGGTGAACGTGAGCGGCATCGGCCGTATTGCGCGGGTGTTCAACCAGCTGGGTTGATTCCCCCCGACGCCGCGCCCCATTTCTTGCTAAACTGGGGCCGGCCAGTTAACGAAAAACGCCTGCGGGCGTTTTTTTTTGCCGGCAGCGCGTGGACATTTTGCACGGACCTTTTCCGTGCCCAAAAAAGGATGAGCGGATTATGAAAAAATCGTTAGTTGCCGTGAGTGTGATTGTGGTGCTGGGCGCTGCCTGGACCGGCGCGGCCTGGTACACCGGCAAACAGTTCGAACAGCGCATCGGCGACATCGTGGCGCAGGCGAACAGCCAGATCGCCTCGCAGTTCCCACAGGCGGGCGTACGGCTGGTGTACCAGGATTACCAGCGCCACCTGTTCAGCAGCCGCGCGCGCTTTGTGCTCCAGCCGGACCCGGCGGCACAAGGGGAGAAAGCCCTGAAACCGGGCGAGGAAGTGGCGTTTAATGAATCCATCGACCACGGCCCGTTCCCGCTGGCGCAGCTGAAGAAATTCAACCTGATCCCGGCGATGGCCTCCGTGCACAGCGAGCTGGCCAACACCGCCGCCGTCAAGGGGCTGTTTGAGATGACCAAGGGCGTCTCCCCGGCCACCGCCGAGACGCGCATCGCCTACAGTGGTGATACCGAATCCGCCATTACCCTGGTGCCGATCGACTACCAGAACAATGCCACCCGCCTGCAATTCTCCGGTGCGACGGTGAATGCCGATGTCTCCCGCGACGGTGACCGCATCAAAGCTGACGCCAGCAGCGACAGCATTGCCCTGACCTCGCGCAACCAGTTCGGCCAGCTGGAGAAAATTACCCTCTCCGGCGTGAACGCCGCCGGCAATACCCACAAAGGCACGGCCCAGATTGGCCTGGGCGAACAGCACCTGACCGCCAGACAGGTTATCTTCAATGTGGAAGGCAAAGATGCCGCCACGCTGGAGGATGTCCGCCTCAACAGCAACTTCGGCGAGCAGAACAACGCGATTAACGGCCAACTGGACTACAGCCTCGGTGCGCTGAAAGTCCAGGGGGCGGATCTCGGTTCCGGCAAGCTGACGGTGAAACTGGACAAGCTCGACAGCGCCGCGCTCAAGCAGTTCTCCGACAACTATAACCAGCAGGCGATGCAGCTGATGCAGCAGGGCGAACAGCTTGACCCTGAGGTGTACCAGGCCCAGGCGGCCGCGCTGTTCAGCCAGAACCTGCCGTTGCTGCTGAAAGGCAGCCCGAGCATCAGCGTCAGCCCGCTGAGCTGGAAAAACAGCGCCGGTGAAAGCACCTTCACGCTGAACCTGAACTTCAGCGACCCGGCAGCGGGCCAGCCTGCCGCCCAGACGCAGGATCAGCTGATTGCCCAACTGGTACGTAACCTGGATGCCACCCTGACCATCCCGATGCCGATGGCGACCCAGATGGCGACCCAGATCGGTAAAATGCAGGGATACAGTGAAGAGGAAGCGGGGAAGCTGGCGAAACAGCAGGTGCAGGGCCTGGCGGCGATGGGCCAGATGTTCAAACTGACCACCGTGAAAGATGACACCATCACCACCCGCTTCCACTTTGCCGATAACATCGTTGACCTGAACGGCCAGAAGATGACGCTGCAACAGTTTGCCGGCCTGTTCGGCATCTTTGGCGGCCCGGCTGACGTGGCCCCGGCCCCGCAGGCCGCCCCGGCCGTGCCGCCGTCACCGCTGGCACCTGTCCCGGCCCCGGCTCCGGCTCCGGCTCCGGCTCCGGCTCCGGCACAATAAGCCACACAGCCTGCTGACCAACCGGCCCCTGGGCCGGTTTTTTTATGCGCGCGTTTTATGCCCCGGTTATCCCGGTGCGCGGGCGATAAGCACAGGGGCGACCACCCACTGTTGCGGCGTGGCGTCAGGGTTGTCAATCCGCTGGAGCAGCCTTTCCGCCGCGCTGCGCCCCACCTCGCGCCCGGCGGCAGAGACGCGCGTCAGCGGCAGTTCCGCCAGCGCGTCATCTGCGTCCTCGCCAAAACCGGCCAGCGCCACCTGCGGCGAATACAGCCCCTCCAGCGCCTGCCCGCCGACGTTGCGCCCGGCATTCAGCACGCCGAAATAGGCGCCGAGGGTCACTGCCGCGTCATGGCAGACCAGTGCGGTGATCTGCGGGTAACGGCGTAACAGCGCCTCCACTTTCGCCGCCATGCCGTGCCGGTGTACCCCACTCTCCACCATCCACTCCGGGCGGAACGGCAACCCGTACTGCAACAGGGTGGCGCAGAAACCGCCCAGCCGCTCAGCGCGCGTCAGGGAGTGCCCGGCCCCGCCGATGTAGGCGATCTGCTTATGCCCTTCGGCGACCAGGTGCCCGGTCGCCAGCCGCGCCGCCAGCTGGTTATCCGGCCGCACCAGATCCATCCCCTCCAGCGCATTGGCGCGCGCCGCACACACCAGCGGCACCCCGGCCGCCGCGGCGCGTTGGCGCACATCCGGCCCGTGCAACAGGTTTCCGGCCAGCACGATGCCGTCCACGCCCTGTTTCAGCAGGCTCTCTGCCGCCCGCAAACTGCCCAGCCCCTCGCGGCCGCTCTGGGTCAGGAACAGTACCCGCGCCTGCGCCTCCAGCACCTCACTCAACCCGGCCGTGACCTCGGCATAAAACGGGTCGCAGACGTCACGCACAATCAGCCCAATCACGCCGGAGCGGCCGCCGCGCAGCGTCACCGCCTGCCGGTTCGGCACATAGCCCAACGCCTGGATCGCCTGCTGCACCCTGGCGGCGGTCTGTGGGGAGATGCGCCCCTTGCCGCTGACCACCAGCGACACGGTGGTGACAGACACCCCGGCGTGGTCAGCCACATCGTTGATGGTGATCTTTTTTGGCGTCATAGGCCTTTACCTGTCAGCAACTCACGAAAAATTAAAACGAAAGCGGGCATTGTACCCCGGCAGCCCACGTTTTGCCGTGCCGATACACAGCACTGAGCAACTGTGATCCGCCCCGCAGACCACAATGGTAAAACGTTTTATCTTATTTTACCCGATTTAACACGGCATTTTATCCAGTTTACTTCCCGTTTACCTGACGTTTGCAAGGAGCATCTATGTCTGTGCCCACCCGGCCCAAAATCACCCTCTGGGAGTTTTTCCAGAGCCTCGGCAAAACCTTTATGCTGCCGGTTGCCCTGCTCTCTTTTTGCGGCATCCTGCTTGGCATCGGCAGTTCACTCAGCAGCCGTGATGTCATCACCCTGTTACCGGCGCTCGGCCACCCGCTGTTCCAGTTGCTGTTTACCTGGATGAGCAAAGTCGGTTCCTTTGCCTTCAGCTTCCTGCCGGTGATGTTTGCCATCGCCATTCCGCTCGGCATGGCGCGGGACAATAAAGGCGTGGCGGCATTCTCTGGTTTTGTCGGCTTTGCGGTACTGAACCTCGCCACCAACTTCTACCTCACCGCCAACGGTGTGCTGCCGACCAGCGACCCGCAAGTGCTGAAAGCCAACAACATCCAGATGATCCTGGGGATCCCCTCCATCGACACCGGGATCCTCGGCGCGGTGATTGTCGGGGTGCTGGTGTACCTGCTGCATTCGCGCTTCCATACCATCCGCCTGCCGGATGCCCTGGCGTTTTTCGGCGGCACGCGTTTTGTGCCGATCATTACCACCGTGGTGCTGGGCATCGCCGGGCTGCTGGTGCCGCTGGTCTGGCCGTGGTTTGCCGCCGGGATCAGCGCGCTGGGGCGGATGATCAGCGGGGCCGGGATGTTCGGGCCGATGATTTTCGGCAGCGGCGAGCGGCTGTTGCTGCCGTTTGGCCTGCACCACATTCTGGTGGCGCTGATCCGCTTCACCGAGGCGGGCGGTACACTGGAGGTCTGCGGCCAGCCGGTGAGCGGCGCGCTGACCATCTTCCAGGCGCAACTCTCCTGCCCGGAGACGCACGGCTTTGCCAACAGCGCCACCCGCTTCCTGTCACAGGGTAAGATGCCGGCGTTCCTTGGCGGCCTGCCGGGTGCCGCACTGGCGATGTACCACTGCGCCCGCCCCGGTAACCGGCATAAGGTGAAAGGGTTGCTGATCTCCGGTGTGGTTGCCTGCGTGATTGGCGGCACCACAGAGCCGATTGAGTTCCTGTTCCTGTTTGTGGCCCCGGTGCTCTACCTGATCCACGCGCTGCTGACCGGGCTGGGCTTTACCATGATGGCGCTGCTGGGCGTCACCATCGGCAACACTGACGGCAACCTGATCGACTTCGTGGTGTTCGGCATCCTGCACGGCACCGCCACCAAATGGTATTGGGTGCCGGTGGTGGCTGCGGTGTGGTTCGCCGTCTACTACGGGCTGTTCCGTTTTGCCATTCTGCGCTTCAACCTCAACACCCCCGGCCGCGAGCCGGACAGCAGCGAAAGCGTCAGTGTTGCCCCAGCCACCAGCGGCAGCAAATCGGGCTACAACACCCCGGCGATCCTGGCGGCCCTGGGCGGCGCGGGCAACATTATCTCGCTGGATAACTGCATCACCCGGTTACGCCTGTCGGTCAACGAGATGGCGGCGGTGGATGACGCGGCGCTGAAAGCGTTGCGGGCGATTGGTGTGGTGCACCTGAATGAGCATAACGTGCAGGTGGTGATTGGCCCGCAGGTGCAATCGGTCAAAGATGAGCTGGACGCGCTGATCGCCGTTGAGCGGCAGGCCCCATTAGTGACAGCGTAACGTCATGGGGCGGCCTGACCGCCCCGCTGACGCCAAGAACAAAGGAAAGGGATATGGTTGATTTTTCTACCCCGGTTGACCGGCACGGCACCTGGTGCACGCAGTGGGACTTTGTTGCCGACCGCTTCGGCCGGGCAGACCTGCTGCCGTTTACCATCTCAGACATGGATTTCCCCACCGCACCCTGTGTGCTGGCCGCCCTGCAACAGCGGCTGGCACACGGCGTGCTGGGCTACAGCCGCTGGCAGCATGAGGATTTCCTCGGCGCACTGCGCCACTGGTATCAGTCGCGCTTTGACACCCCTGTCGATACCCGGATGGCGGTGTACGGCCCGTCAGTTATCTATATGGTGGCCGAACTTATCCGGCTCTGGTCAGCGCCCGGTGAGGGCGTGGTGATCCACACCCCTGCCTATGATGCCTTTTACAAGGCGATTGAAGGCAACCAACGGCAGGTACTGGCCTGCCCGCTCACTCGTGACAACGTCACCTGGCGAGCCGATATGGCCCACCTGGAGGCGCTGCTGGCGCGGCCGGAATGCAAAATCCTGCTGCTGTGCAGCCCGCATAACCCGACCGGCAAAGTCTGGCAGGCGGACGAATTGCAGCAGATGGCACGGCTGTGTGAACGCCACGGCGTGCGGGTGATCAGCGATGAAATCCATATGGATATGGTCTGGGGCGACAACCGCCACCTGCCCTGGCCACAGGTGGCGCGCACGCCGTGGGCACTGCTGACCTCCGCCTCGAAATCCTTCAATATCCCGGCGCTGACCGGTGCCTATGGCTTTATCAGTGACAACGTCACGCGTGAGGCTTACCTGGCGCACCTGAAAGGGCGTGACGGCCTCTCCTCCCCTGCGGTGCTGGCGCTGGTGGCACACATTGCCGCTTACCGGGAGGGTGCACCGTGGCTGGATGACCTGCGCCGCTATCTGGCGGGGAACCTGCGGCACCTGGCAGCGCGGCTCAACAGCGCGTTCCCACAGCTTAACTGGCAGCCGCCGCAGGCCACCTACCTCGCCTGGCTCGATCTGCGGCCGCTGGCGCTGGATGACCAGCGGCTCCAGCAGGTACTGATTGAGCAGGAGCGCGTCGCGATCATGGCGGGCACCACCTATGGCGCAGAGGGTGCCGGTTTCCTGCGGCTGAATGTGGGCTGCCCGCGCAGCAAGCTGGACGCCGGAATCACGGCCCTGATTAACGCCCTCACCACTTTGCTCCCCCCGCCTGACACGGCCGGGCGATAAAAAAGCCGCCTGCGGGCGGCTTTTTGTTAAGGGTATCCCCCAAGGATCAATAGAGGCTCTTGCGTGCGGTGCGCAGGGTATCCACCAGCGACAACAATGCCACCCCCACCAGGAAAATCCCCAGCATGGTCATTGCATTAAAGCCGAACTCCTTGAACAGCAACAGGCCGGCGATACAGCCTGAGAGGAAGGAGAACACGGTGGTCAGGTGCGTGTTCAGCTGTTTCTTGTGTGGGCGGCGGTCGTCCGGCGCGGCACGGGTTATCAGTGAGGAGACAAAGGAGCCGAGCGCGATACCAGCGTCCGTCAGGGTGCCGGTGATGTGGGTTGAGCGTACCCGGCCATTGGAGATCTGCGTGGAGGTGGAGTTGTGGATGCCCATCAGGAAGCCCAGCAACACCAGGATCTCGCGGTTATTGTGCGGCGAGTAGCGCATCGCCTCAAACACCGACGTCAGGGTCAGCGCCACCCCTTCCGCCAGAATCACAAAGCAGTAAATGGTGCGTATTTTATTGCGCAAACCGGCGTCCACCACAAAACGGGCGCTGGCCGACCCAATCACAAAGGCGGTAATCAGCACCGCCAGAAACACCAAATCGTTAAGGTCAGAACTCGACACTTCACTGGAAATCTGTGAGGCGTTGCCGGTCATGTGGGAGGGAAAAAAACCAAACGCCCCCAACGCCATCGCGTTCAATATGCCTGCCGTGGTGGCCAGCACCAGCGCCAGATAACGATCTTCCGTATGCGATCTCACCCGTTTCTTTTTTATCAGCACATTACCACCCGTTATCTCATGTTTTGGACAAGGCATCCTGCAAACGGCGATGCTCCCTACAGCATATAACCTGGCAGCGGGTCTGTGAGGCGGCGAGCAAAAATTGATCTAGATCAATTTGTTACATTTACTTTCATTTATCAAGTTGTCGCAGTTTTTTATCGAGAAATGTAAAGATGCCCGCCCGGCCCGGTGCGTACGCGCGATCATCAGGCGGATTAACGGCAACATTTCCTTTAATGAAACATATTATTACGTAAATGTTACTGAATAACGTTGTCTGTCCTGCCCCGGCTGTTTACCCTTTCCGCCGTTATTTATTGTCCTTAAGGGAGTGGAAGTATGTTTAAGCAACTTGTTACCGGGAGTGTGGTCAGCCTGGTGCTGATGAGCGGTGCTGCGCAGGCCATCGAAGGCAGCGTGGATGTGGGTGAACACAACACCAACCTGAATGTGGGCCTGGGCACTACCTCCCCCGGCCTGTTCCTGAAAGGTAACTGGCTGCGCAGCGATCACGACGGCAGCACCACCGGCGTGGCGCTGGGCTACAACATTGATGCCGGCCCGCTGCGTGTGGCCCCGACGGCCAAAGCCCTGTTCACCCACCCGGAAGACGGTAAAGACGGCTTCGGCGTGGCCGTGGGTGCCGGTGCACAATACAGCTTCAACAACATGTGGGGCCTGTATGGCGAGTACTACTACGCGCCGGAAGCGTTCTCCGACCATCTGGACAACTATCAGGAAGCCTCCGGCGGCCTGAGCTTCACGCCGATCTCCCTGCTGAACCTGCGTGTGGGTTACCAGTACGTTGAGCTGGACAACAAGGGCGGCCGCAAGGACAACGTCCTGGTTGACGGCCCTTACGTTGGCGCCTCCCTGCGTTTCTGACCGGTTTTTTCCGGCCATCACCGGGCGGCCACGGCGGCCCGGTTTCCTGCTTTCCCGCATAACATGCTTTCCTGCCTGATAAAAGCCGGAAAAGCGCCACAGGCATCGCGTTGTTCCTATAAGAAAATTCGCAAAATATGATCTGGTTTCTGTTAAAAAACCGGTAAACTGCCTGTTACCTTCCTGCTACGTTGTCCCCCCATGAACTATTACTCCCCTGACGACAGTCACCTGACGTTACGTGCTCTCCGGTTTGTGCGCCGGATGTTTATCATGCGTCAGTTGGGTACCTTCTTATGCTTTATCCCGATCCTGTCGGTGCTGCTGGCGATAAAAAGCCATCAGGATTTCTGTATCCTGTTGGGGGTGAATGCTTTTGTCTGGCCCGTGGTGGCTTACCGGCTGGCGCGCGCAGCCCCGGACCCGATAGGCCGGGAGCGCCGCCATTTGACCCTGGACGCCGCTTTCGGCGGGGTGTGGGTGGCGCTGATGGGCTTAAGCCCCGTCCCTTCGCTGATTATCATGGCGATCCTGGCGGCTGACCGCTACTCGGCGGGCGGCTGGCCGCAGCTGAAACCGGCGCTGGCGGCCTTTTTCGCGGCGTTCCTGCTGGTCTGGACGGCCGCCGGGATGCCGCTGCACCTTACGTTCAGCACGCTGACCGTGTGGCTGACCCTGCCGCTGGCCACCTGCTATATCCTGGCGCTCAGCGCGGTGTCATACCACCTGACCCTGAGCCTGCGCAGCAAAAACCGCGAGCTGGAGCGGATCGCCCTGATGGACCCCGGTTTGCAAATCCCTAACCGCCGGTTGTTTGAACGGCGGCTGGAGAGTGAGCTGTTGCGCACCCGGCGCGGTGAGAGCGCCGCCTACCTGATGATCCTGGATGTTGACCGCTTCAAGCAGGTCAACGATACCTTCGGCCATGAAACCGGGGATTTCCTGCTGGCGGAGATCTCCGCGCTGCTGCGCAAAGAGGTCGGGCTGGAGGATATCCCTGCCCGTTTCGGCGGCGATGAGCTGGGGGTGATTGTGCGCAACGCCGATGATACGCGCATCCTGATGCTGGCAGAGAGGTTGCGGGAGAAAATCGCCCGTATCCGCTTGCCCGCGTCCGCCACGTTCCACTGTTCGGTGAGCATCGGCATTGCCCCGGCCGGTGACGCCGCGTCGATCCATGAATGGTTGCGCAACGCAGACCACGCGCTCTACCACGTCAAACGCAGTGGCCGTAACGGTGTTTTTCTGGCGGAAGGTATACCGGTTAACATCACAGAAACGGCGTCATTGGTGAAATAACCGCCAGAACAGGTTGCAGAGAAATGCGATGCAGCACGCAATAATGTGATTATCGTCACTTTCTACTGCAACCTGATGGAAATTTTCATCCATTTGTTTTTATACTGATATGCACTTTTACCTATCACGGTTTACTGACCTAAGAGTGCACATCATGATTGATCCCCGCCTGCCCCTGACTGATATCCACCGCCACCTTGACGGCAACATCCGTGCACAAACCATCCTGGAACTGGGCCGCCAGTTCAACCACCCCCTGCCGGCCAATGAGCTGGAGGCGCTGCGCCCGCATGTGCAGGTCATGAAAAATGAACCGGATCTGGTGAGTTTCCTGCAAAAGCTGGATCTGGGCGTGGCGGTGCTCGGCTCGCTGGACGCGTGCCGCCGCATCGCCTATGAAAACGTGGAAGACGCCGCCAGGGCCGGCATCCACTACGCCGAGCTGCGTTTCTCACCGGGTTACATGGCGCTGACCCACAACCTGCCGGTCGAGGGTGTGGTCGAGGCGGTGATTGACGGCGTGCGAGCCGGCAGCCGTGATGCCGGCACTGACGTGCGGCTGATCGGCATCATGAGCCGCACCTTTGGCGAAGAGGCCTGCCTGCGTGAACTGGACGGCCTGCTGGCCAACCGCGACGGCATCACCGCGCTGGATCTGGCCGGGGATGAGCTCGGTTTCCCCGGCAGCCTGTTCCTCAGCCACTTCACCCGCGCGCGTGACGCCGGGCTGCGCATCACCGTGCACGCCGGGGAAGCCGCCGGGCCGGACAGCATCTGGCAGGCGATCCGTGAACTGGGCGCAGAGCGCATCGGCCACGGCGTGAAAGCGGTGGAAGACCCGGCGCTGATGGATTTCCTCGCGGCACATCAGATCGGCATCGAATCCTGCCTGACCTCCAACATCCAGACCAGCACCGTCTCCTCGCTGGCCGCACACCCGCTGGCCCCGTTGCTGAAAGAGACGGATCTGCGTGACGCCTTCACCCACCCGGCGTTCGATCAGGGCGGCTAT
>NZ_JAERKB010000018.1:0-73413 GCF_018257325.1 Nissabacter archeti | reverse complement strand
GAGAAGCTGTTCGAGCTGTTCGGCTTCACCGTGGAGAACGTGGTGAGCAAGGCGAAAGCGCTGCTGGGCTAAGCCCGGACCGCCTGAGCTGACAAGCGCCCCGATGGGGCGCTTTTTTTATGGGCAAAAAACGCAGAAAGAGGGGCAAAGTGGCTTTCCTGCCCCAGGCTGCCGCGCATGAGCGGCGTATTCACACCTCAGCCTTCTGGTAACTGGCGTTTTTTCCAGCGATTGCATCAGGATCGTCTTAGGCTGGGGTCAGATCATTTTCTTTAGGATGGCTTTGGTTTATGCTCGGCTGAACCGTTTCAGTTGGGGAATATCCCAGCAAAATGAAGAATGTGACGCTGATCACACTATTGATGTGATGATGTAAACGCGGTGGGAGGATTCCTCCCGGCGGCGTGCTGCATTACTCTATGAGGCTGGCACAGTGACCGTAAATCAGGGAATAGCATGACCATCCGCATCGCGATAAACGGGTTTGGCCGCATCGGCCGCAGCGTGTTGCGCGCGCTCTATGAATCCGGCCGCCGGGCGGAAATCTCTGTGGTGGCGATCAACGAACTGGCGCAGGCTGAAGGCATGGCGCATCTGCTGAAATATGACACCAGCCACGGGCGCTTCGCCTGGGATGTGCGGCAGGAGTGCGATGTGCTGTCAGTGGGGGATGACACCATCCGCCTGCTGCATGAGCCGGCGCTGGCGGCGTTGCCGTGGGGCGAGCTTGGGGTGGATGTGGTGCTGGATTGCACCGGCGTTTACGGCAGCCGTGCCGATGGCGAGGCGCACCGCGCCGCCGGGGCCAAAAAGGTGCTGTTTGCCCATCCGGGCGGGCATGACCTCGACGCCACCGTGGTATATGGCGTCAACCATGACGCCCTGCACCGCGAGGACCGGATTGTCTCCAACGCCTCCTGTACCACCAATTGCATCATCCCGGTCATCAAACTGCTGGACGACGCCTACGGCATTGAATCCGGCACCGTGACCACCATCCATTCTTCGATGAACGACCAGCCGGTGATTGACGCCTATCACCCGGATCTGCGCCGTACCCGCGCCGCCAGCCAGTCGATTATTCCGGTCGATACCAAGCTGTCTGCGGGCATCACGCGCATTTTTCCGCAGTTCCAGGATCGCTTTGAAGCGATCTCGGTACGGGTGCCGACCATCAACGTCACCGCCATTGATCTCAGCGTTTTTGTTGGGGCCTGTGTGACGGTGCGTGACGTCAACCTGCTGTTGCAAAAGGCCGCACAGGGGGCTTTTCGTGGTATAGTTGACTATACGGAACTACCATTAGTCTCGATAGATTTTAACCATGATCCGCACAGTGCCATCGTTGACGGCACGCAGACGCGGGTCAGCGGACAGCACCTGATTAAGACTTTGGTCTGGTGCGACAATGAGTGGGGCTTTGCCAACCGGATGTTAGACACCACCAGGGCAATGGCCGCGAGCGGTTTCTAGTACGGTGCACCGGTTTTCCCGGCGTGCCGCTCAAGCAACTTTAAAAGAGAATCAACGAGAGGGTTCACCATGTCTGTAATTAAAATGACCGATCTGGATCTGGCCGGCAAACGCGTACTGATCCGTGCTGATCTGAACGTGCCGGTAAAAGAGGGGAAAGTGACCTCTGACGCACGTATCCGCGCGTCCCTGCCGACGATTGAAGCCGCGCTGAAGCAAGGCGCACGTGTCATGGTTACGTCTCACCTGGGCCGTCCGACCGAAGGCGAATACAACGACGAGTTTTCGTTGCTGCCGGTTGTGAACTACCTGAAAGATAAGCTTTCTTCCCCGGTGCGCCTGGCGAAAGAGTATCTGGACGGCGTTGACGTTGCAGAAGGTGAACTGGTGGTTCTGGAAAACGTCCGCTTCAACAAAGGCGAGAAGAAAGACGACGAAACGCTGGCGAAGAAATATGCCGCACTGTGTGACGTCTTCGTGATGGACGCTTTTGGTACCGCGCACCGTGCGCAGGCTTCTACCCACGGCGTCGGCAAATTTGCGCCGGTGGCCTGTGCCGGCCCGCTGCTCTCTGCAGAACTGGAAGCCCTGGGCAAAGCGCTGGGTAACCCGGCTCGCCCGATGGTGGCGATTGTGGGCGGCTCCAAAGTCTCCACCAAACTCACTGTGCTGGATTCCCTCTCCAAAATCGCTGACCAGCTGATCGTCGGTGGCGGTATCGCCAACACCTTCGTGGCTGCACAAGGCCACAACGTCGGTAAATCCCTGTATGAAGCCGACCTGACCGATGAAGCGAAAAAACTGCTCGAAACCTGTGACATTCCGGTGCCGACCGATGTGCGCGTCGCCACGGAGTTTTCCGAAACCGCACCGGCAACGTTGAAATCAGTTAACGACATCAAAGATGATGAGCAAATCCTTGACCTGGGCGATGCCTCCGCTGAGCGTCTGGCTGAGATCCTGAAAAACGCCAAGACCATTCTGTGGAACGGCCCGGTAGGGGTATTCGAGTTCCCGAACTTCCGTAAAGGAACCGAAATTGTCGCGCAGGCAATCGCCGACAGCGACGCATTCTCCATCGCAGGCGGTGGTGACACTCTGGCAGCAATCGATCTGTTCGGAATTGCTGACAAAATTTCCTATATCTCCACCGGCGGCGGTGCCTTCCTGGAGTTCGTGGAAGGTAAAAAACTGCCGGCAGTTGTGATGCTGGAAGAGCGTGCCAAGCAGTAATTAACCTGGACGGGCCGCGCAGGCTGCCCGTTCCTGCTGTTACGCCCCGCGTTTCTGGGGCAGGGCGCAACGGCGTACCGATTCATTTCTCTCTACGGCCGACGAAACAGGACGACGTAAAATGTCTAAAATTTTTGATTTCGTAAAACCGGGTGTCATCACAGGTGATGACGTTCAGAAAGTGTTCCAGGTAGCGAAAGAAAACAACTTCGCACTGCCGGCAGTTAACTGCGTGGGTACCGACTCCATCAACGCTGTGCTGGAAACCGCCGCTAAAGTCAAAGCACCGGTTATCGTTCAGTTCTCCAATGGTGGCGCGGCGTTCATCGCCGGTAAAGGCCTGAAAACCGATATCCCGCAGGGCGCGGCTATCCTGGGTGCTATCTCCGGCGCACACCACGTGCACCAGATGGCAGAGCACTACGGCGTGCCGGTTATCCTGCACACTGACCACTGTGCCAAGAAACTGCTGCCGTGGATCGACGGTCTGCTGGATGCAGGTGAAAAGCACTTTGCCGCGACCGGCAAACCGCTGTTCTCCTCCCACATGATCGACCTGTCCGAAGAGTCCCTGGAAGAGAACATCGAGATCTGTTCCAAGTACCTGGAGCGCATGTCCAAAATGGGCATGACCCTGGAGATCGAACTGGGCTGCACCGGCGGTGAAGAAGATGGCGTGGACAACAGCCATATGGACGCGTCCGCCCTGTACACCCAACCGGAAGACGTGGACTACGCGTACACCAAGTTGAACGCCATCAGCCCGCGCTTCACCATCGCGGCTTCCTTCGGTAACGTTCACGGTGTGTACAAGCCGGGTAACGTGAAACTGACCCCGACCATCCTGCGTGATTCTCAGGAATTCGTGTCCAAAAAACACAACCTGCCGCACAACAGCCTGAACTTCGTCTTCCACGGCGGTTCCGGTTCCTCTGCGCAGGAAATCAAAGATTCCGTCAGCTACGGCGTAATCAAAATGAACATCGATACCGACACCCAATGGGCCAACTGGGAAGGTATCCTGAAGTATTACAAAGAAAACGAAGCCTACCTGCAGAGCCAGCTGGGCAACCCGAAAGGCGAAGACCAGCCGAACAAGAAATACTACGATCCACGCGTCTGGCTGCGTGCCGCGCAGAGCTCCATGGTGACCCGCCTGGAGCAGGCGTTCCAGGAACTGAACGCGATCGACGTGCTGTAATCGGTTTTCTGACAAACAAAAGGCTCCCGGATGGGGGCCTTTTTTTATGCCTGCCGGACAGCAACTGTGCGCTTTTCGGCCGGATCGGCCCGTTTATCAGCATCCGCCACCGGATCACGGCTTGTGGGTTGGCGGGAGCGGATTTTGTTAGTTACCCTTATAGACGTGCTTGCCGGGCTTGAAAACCTTAGCAATCTTCGGGGTTTTATTGCACCGGTGCCTTGCCGGATGCGAAGTCGGGCAGAGAGTAACGACAGGTGTGACGCCCCCGGCATCAGGGGGGAGACTGTGAAAATAACAAAGGTGGGATGAATGGACGATTTGAACGTGGTAGACCGAATTAACAGCGCCGGCAGTTGGCTGGCCCGTAACCAGGGGTTGTTGATCCATTACGTGGTGAATATCGTGGCCGCGGTTGTCATCATGATCATCGGCTTTATGGCAGCCAAAGTGATCTCCGGCACCCTCCGCAAAGTCATGCATGCCAGGGGTATTGATGACACCGTATCCGATTTCCTGTCAGCGATTGTGCGCTACGGGGTGATTGCGTTCACCATTATCGCGGCACTGGGGCGCATCGGCGTACAGACGGCTTCCGTGATCGCGGTGCTGGGTGCCGCCGGCCTGGCCGTGGGCCTGGCGCTGCAAGGCTCGCTGTCTAACTTTGCGGCCGGTGTGCTGCTGGTGATCTTCCGCCCGTTCCGCGCCGGTGAGTACGTGGATCTGGGCGGCGTGGCCGGTACGGTGGAAGAGGTACAGATTTTCCATACCACGCTGCGCACCCCGGATGACAAAATGGTGGTGGTGCCGAACGGTAAAATCATCGCCAACAATATCATCAACACCTCGCGTGAGCCGAACCGCCGTACCGAGATTGTGGTCGGCGTGGCCTATGATGCCGACATTGATACAGTGAAAAAAGTGCTGGGTGACATTGTGGCCGCTGATGAACGCATCATGCATGACAAAGGCGTCACGGTGCGCCTGAATGAGATGGGGGCTTCCACACTGAATTTCGTGGTGCGCTTCTGGACCACCAACGGCAATGCACAGGAGACGTTCTGGGACACGCTTGAGAGCTTCAAGCGTGCGCTGGATAAACACAACATCGGCATTCCTTACCCGCAGATGGACGTCCACCTCTACAAGGCGGACAACACCGCCGCCGCCCCGGCTGCCGACGCGCCGAAAGAGGAGCGCAACCTGAGCCTGAAAAAAGGCGCAGAAAGCCCGGTGGGCAGCAGCGTATCCTGATCCGCGCAGTGAACCCTGTGGGGTGCCTTCGGGCGCCCCTTTTTTATGGGCGCAACGCATTCATCGCGCCCGCCGGCCCTGCCTATTAGCCACACTGATATGCAATAAGATTTTTGCGTTTCCTCTGATAGCGCGGCGTCCGTACACTGCGCCCATACCTGTGTGCCGCGACCTGCGGCCGCTCTATTGAGGACGTGTATTGTGTTAGCTATTTATCTTCAGGGCTTTCTGCTCGGTGCCGCCATGATCCTGCCGCTCGGCCCGCAGAATGCGTTTGTGCTGTATCAGGGCATCCGCCGACAGTACCACATGATGATCGCCTCCCTCTGTACCCTGAGCGATGTGGCGCTGATTTGTGCCGGGGTGTTCGGCGGCAGTGCGCTGCTCAGCCGCTCCCCGGTGCTGCTGGCGCTGGTGACCTGGGGCGGGGTGGCATTCCTGCTGTGGTACGGCTTCGGGGCACTGCGCAGTGCAGCCCGGCCGGGGGAAGTGCAAAGTGAGGCGTGTTTCGCCCGCCAAAGCCGCTGGAAAATTGTCGCCACGCTGCTGGCGGTGACCTGGCTGAACCCGCATGTCTACCTGGATACCTTTGTGGTGCTCGGCAGCCTGGGCGGCCAGTTTGCGCCGGAGGCCCGCCGCTGGTTTGCGCTCGGGGCGGCCTGTGCCTCGCTGGTCTGGTTCTTTGGCCTGGCGCTGCTGGCAGCCTGGCTGGCACCGGTGTTGCGGACGGCGCGTGCGCAGCGCATCATTAACCTGTTGGTCGGACTGGTGATGTGGGGTATTGCCCTGCAACTGGCCTGGCAGGCGCTCTCCCGCTGAGTGGAAAAGTGTGAAGTGAGTTAAAAACCACGTAACGGGCGGCGGTATTCGAAGTAATCCTATAGGGCGTGCCGTTAACGGCACGTTATGCTGGGGTTGATACCGCCTGGTTTATCTTCATATCACCCGACACCCCCCGCAGCCACCGTTAACCGGCTGCGGGTAAATTATTGAAAAGCGGGTTGCTGCCCTTTCATAATGGGTGATTAATGAGGGCCGAAGGGACTTTTTCCCGGCGTACACCGCATACATAAGGAGCTACCGTGAAGTTAAAGGCATTGGCTTTAGCCGCAATGATGGGAATGGGCAGCGCGCCGCTGATGGTGCAGGCCGCTGAAGTGCCGGAAGGCCCGCACGTAGTGACCTCAGGCACCGCCAGCGTGGATGCCACCCCGGACATCGCCACCCTGGCCATTGAGGTCAACGTCTCCTCAAAAGATGCCGCGACGGCCAAACAGCAGGCTGACGCGAAAGTGGCCGAGTATTTCTCATTCCTGCAAAAAAACGGCATTGATAAAAAAGACATCAACGCCGCCAACCTGCGCACCCAGCCGGAATATACCTACCTGAAAGATGGCGGCTCTGAGCTGAAAGGTTACCGTGCATCCCGCCAGGTGCAGGTCACCCTGCGCCAGCTGGACAAGCTGAATGATCTGCTGGACGGCGCGCTGAAATCAGGCCTGAATGAGATCCGTGCCGTAGAACTGGGTGTTGCCAACCCGGAAACCTATCGCAATGAGGCGCGCCAGAAGGCGATTGATAATGCCACCCAGCAGGCCGGTGCGCTGGCTGAGGGCTTCAAAGCCAAACTGGGGCCGGTGTTCAGCATTCGTTACCATGTGGCCAACTACCAGCCGATGCCGGTGATGCGGATGTACAAAACGGCGGAAGCCGCGCCGCAGAACGACGCCGCCCAAACCTATGACCAGCAGACCATTCACTTTGATGATCAGGTGGATGTGGTGTTTGAGCTACAGCGCCCGTAATCCCGTCATCGCGTATGATGATAATGTAACGGCCCTGTGGGGCCGTTTTTAATCCTGCCGTAAAACCTGATGGCCGTGGGCAATCAGCGCATCCGTGACTTTACGCATCATCCGGCTCTCCGGCGCGAAACGGTGCCAGAACAGCATCCGCCGCTGGAACAGGCCGGGCGTCAGGTCAATCAGTTCACCGCTCTCCAGCTCACGTTCAATCTGCAAATGCGGGATCATGCAGCAGGTGGTGCCCTGGCGCGCCAGTTGCACAAAGGCTTCCGACGAGTTCACGATGTGGCAGGGCACGCTGCCGGGGGAGAGGTCAAAATTCTGCTGCAAAAAGGCCTGATGCATATCATCAAGGTGGTCGAATGCCACTGCCGGGGCTTTCAACAGCGCATTACGCGTAACGCCGTTCGGGAAATAGCGATCGGCAAAGGCTTTTGAGGCCACAAACAGGTAGTCCAGCGCCCCGAGCTGGTCCACCAGGCAGCTCGGCAAGGGCTGCGGCTGGATACTGACCGCGCCGACCACTTCCCCACGGCGCAGGCGCTCCTGGGTGCGGGTTTCATCTTCCACCTGTAAATTCAGGCGGATCGGCGAATCGGCCAGCACCGGCTTCAGCGCCGGCAGCAGCCAGGTCGCCAGGCTGTCGGCGTTGACCGCCAGCGACAGCAGCAACGGCGAGTCACTGCCGGTGTCGTTGCCCAGCCACTCCTCCTCCAGCAACTCCACCTGATGCAGCAGCGCCAGCAGTTTTTGCCCCTGTTCGGTCGGGCGCGGCGGCACGGTGCGCACCAGCAGCGGCTGGCCGAACAGGTTTTCCAGCTGTTTGATGCGTTGGGAAACCGCCGATTGTGTGATGCAAAGTTTCTGAGCGGCGCGTTCAAAGCCGCGCTCACGGATCACCGCGTCCAGCGCCTGCAACGTTCGGTAGTCTGGGCGTTTCATTGGAAATCTGTCCCCTGAAGTCGTTGTATTAGCGCACTATGCCACAATTTTGCCGCGCTGCGGGGGCAAAATCACCGTGCTGCCCCGGCATAACTGTGATCCCCCGCCGTGGATTGCACGCCCTTTTCAGCAGCGCTTGCTCTATAATACGCACACGTTTTCGCAGCGGGAGCAATGAACTTACTATGACGCAGGATGAACTGAAAAAAGCGGTCGGATGGGCAGCACTTGATTACGTTACGCCGGGCACCATCGTCGGGGTCGGCACCGGCTCCACGGCGGCGCATTTTATTGACGCGCTTGGCTCCATCAAACATCAGATTGACGGTGCGGTCTCCAGCTCTGACGCCTCCACCGCCAAACTCAAAAGCCTCGGCATTCCGGTGTTTGACTGCAATGACGTCGACAGCCTGGACATCTACGTCGACGGGGCTGACGAGATCAACGGCCATATGCAGATGATCAAAGGCGGCGGTGCCGCGCTGACGCGTGAGAAGATCATCGCGGCGATTGCGCGCAAATTTATCTGCATCGTCGATGCCTCCAAGCAGGTGGATGTGCTGGGCAACTTTCCGCTGCCGGTGGAAGTGATCCCGATGGCGCGCGCTTATGTGGCGCGTGAGCTGGTGAAACTGGGCGGCCAGCCGGAGTACCGTCAGGGCGTGGTCACTGACAACGGCAATATCATCCTGGATGTGCGCAACCTCACCATCCTTGACCCGGTGGCACTGGAAAACAGCATCAATAACATCGCAGGCGTGGTGACGGTGGGGCTGTTTGCCAACCGCGGCGCGGATGTGGCGCTGGTCGGCACCAAAGACGGTGTGAAGACGGTAAAATAAGCGCCCGATCTGCCCTGGCCGCCGGGGCAGGTTAACCGGCCGGGCCGGTGGGCCAACAGGGCAGGGCGCTGCCTGCGCGGCTTGCCGGCACCCGGCGGCAGGTGAATGGGCCATAGCCGGCGCTTATGACCGGTCATATTTTTTACGCTGAAATATCTTTTCTTCTCAGGCGTAAATTTGGTGACATATATCACAATCCCCGGTTTGAATTTCCTAACATTCTGGCGCTTTTCGCTTCCCCAGCATTTTTCCCCAAAAACGCCCGGCGCCGGTGCGCCTTATGCTGAGCCACCCGCAATCGTTTGTATTGCCGCCCGCTGAATATTTGTTATGTTGAAGCGGCGCTGCTGCACAAGATTGCACGACAGCCATTTCTGAAGTCTGAAAAAATAGGGTCGGGTCATGGCAAAAGTATCACTGGAGAAGGACAGAATTAAGTTTCTGTTAGTGGAAGGGGTCCATCAGAGCACCGTTGAAAACCTGCGTGCTGCCGGATATACCAATATCGAATACCACAAAGGCGCGCTGGATACCGAGGCGCTGAAAGCGTCCATCCGCGATGCGCACTTTGTCGGCATCCGCTCGCGTACCCAGCTTACCGAAGAGGTGTTTGCGGCGGCAGAAAAGCTGGTGGCAGTCGGCTGTTTCTGCATCGGCACCAACCAGGTTGACCTGAACGCCGCCACCAAACGCGGCATTCCGGTGTTCAACGCGCCTTTCTCCAATACCCGATCCGTAGCCGAAATGGTGCTTGGCGAACTGCTGCTGATGATGCGCGGCATCCCGGCGGCCAACGCCAAAGCGCACCGCGGCGTCTGGCATAAACTGGCCGTCGGCTCGTTTGAAGCGCGCGGCAAACGCCTCGGCATCATCGGTTACGGCCACATCGGTATGCAGCTTGGCGTACTGGCCGAAGGGCTGGGGATGCAGGTCTATTTCTATGACATCGAGAACAAGCTGCCGCTCGGCAACGCCCAGCAGGTACGCCACCTCTCGGAACTGCTGAACATGAGCGATGTGGTGTCGCTGCATGTGCCGGAAACGCCGTCCACGCAGAATATGATGGGCGTGGAAGAGTTCAAACTGATGAAGCCGGGCGCAATCCTGATCAACGCCTCACGCGGCACGGTCGTGGACATCCCGGCGCTGTGTGACGCGCTTTCAAGCAAACACCTGTCCGGCGCGGCGATTGACGTCTTCCCGGAAGAACCGGCCACCAACAGCGATCCGTTCAACTCCCCGCTGTGCGAGTTCGACAACGTGATCCTGACGCCGCACATCGGCGGTTCTACCCAGGAAGCGCAGGAAAATATCGGTTCCGAAGTGGCCGGCAAGCTGGCGAAATACTCTGACAACGGCTCTACGCTGTCGGCGGTCAACTTCCCGGAAGTGTCGCTGCCGAGCCACGGGGCCAATGCCCGCCGTTTGCTGCACATCCATGAAAACCGCCCGGGCGTGCTGACGCGCATCAACCAGATCTTTGCAGAGCAGGGCATCAACATTGCCGCGCAGTACCTGCAAACCAGCCCGGAAATCGGCTATGTGGTGATTGACGTCGAAAGCGACAGCGCAGACGGCGCCAACACCGCGCTGCAAATGATGAAAGCGATCCCCGGCACGATTCGCGCCCGTCTGCTTTACTGACCGGTTGCTGCAGAGAAACGGGTGCCTCAGGCACCCGTTTTTTTATGCCTGCCGCTCACCAGCGCCACAGCTTGCCGGGGGTGATAATCTCCGGCAACGGCACATCCCAGGCTTCAGCAGGGATGCTCTCTACCTGCTGGCAGTCATGCGCCAGCCCAATCGGGTAAGGCCCATGAGTGCGCCAGTGTGCCAGCGTACGGTCATAAAACCCGCCGCCCATGCCCAGCCGCTGGCCGCTGTCATCAAACGCCACCAGCGGCGTCAAAATTACGTCAAGCTGCGGCAACGGCAGAATATGGCGCACGTCCAGCCTTGGTTCAGGAATGCGCAGGCGATTGGGAATCAGCTCTGTGTCCGGTTGGTAGTCCAGAAACAGCAGGTGGCCGGGCGAAAAAGGGTGCAAAACCGGCAGCACGACGCGTTTGCCCAGTGACCAGAGCCGCTCAATCGTGGGGCGGGTCGGCAGTTCGCCGTCAAAAGAGAGGAAAATCGCCACGCTGTGCGCCGCCTGGATACGCGGATGGCCGGCAACCTGGTGGGCCGCCTGATGGGCGGCCTGCTGCTGCTGTCCGGGTGTCAGGGCACGGCGGCGCTGACGGACTTCCGTGCGCAGATGCTGGCGTAACAAGGCAATATCAGGGGGTTGTGCTGGAAAGTCTGTTTTCATAGGGGAAACCGTGTCCATACGGGAAAACGGGTCGGTGTAAACAGAACGGGCAACAGGGTGCTGCCGGGTAAAGAAGGGAATCTCCGAGATGCCGCCGCAGGCTGTAACCCTTGAACCCTTGGTTCAAGGTGAACGCAGCGTCGTAACTTTAAGGCTTCTCGGACGGACCGAGCATGCTCACCAATTACGGATCGCCACATTCTTGTGGTATGAAATATCGGCTCAGGGGACTGGCCCGCTGACGAACACCTCAGAGAAATTTTTTACTCGCTGCTGACTCTAAAGATCTTACATTTAAAAATCAACTGCTTAAGTATTCATTTTTTGCTTCATTGCGCCGTTAACAGCACATTTTTTTCGAAACACCGTGATGGCCGGTTATTCGAAGGGGGCACCCTGACGTTCAGAAATGCGACCCTGTTCAAGCAGCGCCTGTTCGATGGTCTGTTGCAACATCCGGATGCGCTGTTCCATATTGGCGGCATAGTCACGCGTTTTCAAGCGTTCTTGCGCCAGTTCGTGACACACGTTCAGTGCCGCGATGAAAACCAGTTGTTCTGTATTTGTGACTCTAGTGCGAACTTTCAGATCTTGCAACCGCTGGTTCAGATCTTCTGCGGCCAGATTCAACGCATCTTGTTGCTCTGGCGGGCAGTTTACCCGTAATGAGCGACCAAAAATTTGAATATCTACCGGTTGTGCAGCCATGCCACCTTCCTGCCTCAATTTCCGCGTCCGCTTACCGCACCGGTTAAAGCGGGCGCCACTATATATACCTCAATACCAAGATACAACCCCTTTCCAACGGGGAATTCCCCTGGACCGCAGCGCCTACTCTACTAAGCTGTCAGGGATAATCAACCCTTAACCGGGTCTCTGCTAATCTGGTACAGCGACGGATCTTGGTGGTAGCATACCATGAACTTATCCTGCCAACGATGACCAATACGTATGTCGATACATAATCCTTACCCTACTTATGATGCCGTTAATCAGGCACTCCGCCAGCAGGCGGTCGCACTCACGGCCGCAGAGATGCACGGCCTGGTCAGCGGTTTGCTGTGTGGCGGTAACCGTGATGCCAGCTGGCAGACGCTGGTACATGACCTCACCAACGAGGGCATCGCCTTCCCGCAGGCGCTGAATGCGCCGTTGCAGGCGCTCTATCAGGTGACGCGTGACACGCTGGAAGATGACGGTTTCGAATTCCGTATGCTGATGCCGGATGACGAAGCCAGCGTCTTTGACCGGGCGGATGCGCTCTCCGGCTGGGTTAACCACTTCCTGCTCGGCCTCGGCGTGATGCAGCCGAAGCTCTCCCAGGTCAAGGACGAAGTGGGCGAGGCGATTGACGACCTGCGCAACATCGCCCAGCTGGGATATGAGGAAGATGAGGATCAGGAAGAACTGGAGCAGTCGCTGGAAGAGGTAGTGGAATACGTGCGCGTCGCGGCGATCCTCTGCCATGCGGAATTTGCTGAACCGGGCCCCACTGCGCCGGAAGTGCGCAAGCCTACGCTGCACTGAGCCGCCGTGCCCCGGTAAATAACAGGTTGTTAACGCAGAGTTTAAGGAGAAGGTGATGACCCAGCAGGAGTTTCAGAATCGCCGCCAGGCACTTCTGGCAAAAATGGCCCCGGCCAGTGCCGCGCTGATTTTTGCTGCCCCGGAAGCCGCCCGCAACGCGGACAGCGACTACCCGTACCGCCAGGACAGCGATTTCTGGTATCTCACCGGCTTTAATGAACCGGAAGCGGTGCTGATCCTGATTAAAAGCGATGACACCCACAACCACAGCGTGCTGTTTAACCGGGTGCGTGACCTGACGGCAGAGATCTGGTTCGGCCGCCGTCTGGGGCAGGAGGCGGCCCCGGCCAAACTGGGGGTGGATCGCGCCCTGCCGTTTGATGAGATCGGCACGCAACTGCACCTGCTGCTGAACGGGCTGGATGTGGTCTACCATGCGCAGGGCCACTATGCCTACGCCGATACCCTGGTGTTCGGCGCGCTGGAAAAACTGCGCAACGGCGCGCGGCAGAACCTCGCCGCCCCGGCGACGATCACCGACTGGCGGCCGTGGCTGCATGAGATGCGGCTGTTCAAATCGCCGGAAGAGATTGCCGTCATGCGCCGCGCCGGGGAGATCACGGCGCTGGCGCATACCCGTGCGATGGAGCGCTGCCGCCCCGGCATGTTTGAGTATCAGCTGGAGGGCGAAATCCAGCATGAATTCACCCGCCACGGCGCGCGCTTCCCGGCTTACAACACCATTGTCGGCAGCGGCGAGAATGCCTGCATCCTGCACTACACCGAAAACGAGTGTGAAATGCAGGACGGCGATCTGGTGCTGATCGACGCCGGGTGCGAATACCGCAGCTACGCGGGGGACATCACCCGCACCTTCCCGGTCAACGGCAAATTTACCCCGGCCCAGCGCGCCGTCTATGACATCGTGCTGGCGGCCGAATACAAGGCGCTGGAACTCTACCGCCCCGGCACCAGTATGCTGGAAGTGACGCAGGCGGTGGCGCGGGTGATGATCGACGGGCTGGTGCGGCTCGGCATCCTGCACGGTGAGACAGAGCAACTGCTGGCGGAAAAAGCTTACCGCCCGTTCTTTATGCATGGCCTGTCACACTGGCTGGGGCTGGACGTGCATGACGTAGGCCACTACGGCACCGACCGCGACCGCGTGCTGGAACCGGGGATGGTGCTGACCGTGGAGCCGGGGCTGTATATTGCGCCGGACGCCAATGTCCCGGCTGAATACCGCGGCATCGGCGTGCGGATTGAGGATGACATCCTGATCACCGCTGACGGCAACGAGATCCTGACCGGCGGCGTGGTGAAAGAAGCCGACGAGATTGAGGCGCTGATGGCGGCGGCACGGTAAGCGTATGAGCATGATTATTGTAGGCGGCGGTATGGTCGGGGCCACGCTGGCACTGGCCGTTTCCGCCCTGACCCAGGGCAAGGTGCGGGTGGATCTGGTCGAGGCGGCGTTGCCGGAAGACCGGAAGCACCCCGGCTTTGATGCGCGGGCGATTGCCCTGGCGCAAGGCACCTGCCGCCAGCTGGCGCGCATCGGCATCTGGCCCGCCCTGCGTGACTGCGCCACGCCGATCACCCATGTGCACGTCAGTGACCGCGGCCATGCGGGGCTGGTGAACCTGCACGCGCAGGATTTCCACGTCACCGAACTCGGCAACGTGGTGGAGCTGCATGACGCCGGGCGGCGGCTGTTTGCGCTGCTGCGTAAGGCACCGGGCGTGCATCTGCACTGCCCGGCGAAAGTCGTCAATGTGGACCGGCAAATCGGGCATGCCGGTGTCACGCTGGATACCGGCGAAACCCTGACCGCCCAGTTGCTGGTGGCGGCGGACGGCTCCCACTCGGCGCTGGCCCGCGCCTGCCAGGTACAGTGGCAGGTGAGCGACTACCCGCAGATCGCGGTGATCGCCAACGTCACTACCGCGGAATTGCCGCAAGGGCGGGCGTTTGAACGCTTTACCGAATACGGGCCGCTGGCGCTGCTGCCGATGTCACAGGGGCGCAGCTCGCTGGTCTGGTGCCATCCGCGTGAGCGGCAGGCGGAGGTCAGCAACTGGAATGAGGCGGACTTTATCAGCCAACTGCAACAGGCGTTTGGCTGGCGGCTCGGCAAAATCCTTAAAGCCGGCCAGCGGGAGATTTACCCGCTGCACCTGCGCACCGCGCACAGCCACATCAGCCACCGCCTGGCACTGGCAGGCAATGCGGCGCAAACCCTGCACCCGATTGCCGGGCAGGGCTTTAACCTCGGCCTGCGGGATGTCATGACGCTGGCGGAAACCGTGGCCGATGCCGCCGCACAGGGGCAGGATGTGGGCAGCGGGGCGGTGCTCAGCGCGTACCAGGCGCGCCGCCGGCCCGATCAGCAGGCCACCGTCGGGGTGACGGACGGCCTGATTCACCTTTTCGCCAACCGTTACGCGCCGCTGGCAGCCGG
Organism: Nissabacter archeti; assembly: GCF_018257325.1. Classification (NCBI taxonomy): domain Bacteria; kingdom Pseudomonadati; phylum Pseudomonadota; class Gammaproteobacteria; order Enterobacterales; family Yersiniaceae; genus Nissabacter; species Nissabacter archeti. Next base: position 58,364 of record NZ_JAERKB010000018.1, on the reverse strand, counting down.
GCGTAACCTTGGTTTGATGGCAATGGAACAGACTCCACTGCTGCGCGACGCCTTTGCCCGCCGGACCCTGGGATGGGTGGCGCGCTGAGGCCAACAGGAAACTCATTATGCAATCTTTTGATGTGGTCATTGCCGGTGGCGGCATGGTTGGGCTGGCACTGGCGTGCAGCCTGCACGGCAGCGGGCTGCGTATTGCGGTGCTGGAGCACCAGCCGCAGCAGGAGACGCCGCTGACGGCGGAACACTCGGTGCGTGTTTCGGCGATTAACGCCGCCAGTGAGCGCCTGCTGCAACATATCGGCGTCTGGGACGAGATCACCGCACGCCGCGCCAGCCCCTATGCCGGGATGGAAGTGTGGGATCATGACAGTTTCGGCCGGATCGCGTTCCGTGCTGATGATTACGGGTATGCCCATCTGGGGCATATTATTGAGAACCCGGTGCTGCAACAGGCGCTGTGGCAGCGCGCCGCCTCGCTCTCTGAGGTGACGATGCTGGCCCCGGCGCAGCTGAAAAGCGTGGCCTGGGGTGAAAACGAAGCCTTTATCACGCTGGAAGATGGCCGGATGCTGACCGCCCGGCTGGTGGTCGGTGCGGACGGTGCCAACTCCTGGCTGCGCCGCCACGCGGATATCCCGCTGACCTTCTGGGACTACGGCCACACCGCGCTGGTCGCCACCATCCGCACCGAGGAGCCGCATCAGGGCGTGGCGCGGCAGGTATTCCACGGCGACGGCATCCTGGCGTTCCTGCCGTTCTCAGACCCGCACCTCTGCTCGATTGTCTGGTCACTGCCGCCGGATGACGCAGCAAGGCTGGCCGCGCTGGATGAAGCCGCGTTCAACCGCGAGCTGGCGATGCAGTTTGACCTGCGCCTGGGCCTGTGCCGGGTCGAGGGCGAACGCCACACCTTCCCGCTGACCGGCCGTTACGCCCGCAGTTTTGCCGGCCACCGGCTGGCGCTGATTGGCGACGCAGCGCACACCGTGCACCCGCTGGCCGGGCAGGGGGTCAACCTAGGCTTTATGGATGCCGCCGAGCTGTCGGCTGAAATCCGCCGCCTGCAAAAGCAGGGCAAAGATTTCGGCCAGCATCTCTACCTGAAGCGTTATGAGCGCCGCCGCAAACACAGCGCCGCGCTGATGCTGGCGGGGATGCAAGGGTTCCGCGATCTGTTTGCCGGGCAGAACCCGGCGAAAAAGCTGCTGCGTGATCTCGGCCTGACGCTGGCAGACAGCCTGCCGGGCGTGAAACCGCGTCTGGTGCGCCAGGCGATGGGCTTAAACGATCTGCCTGACTGGCTTAATCCCCCGGCCTGAGGGGGATAACCGGCGGCAAACGCCTCTGTTTGCCGCCTGATACTGACTTTTCCCCCGGTTTTCCTGCTGTTCCTTCATTGGCCTCCTCTGACCTGACCGCCATGCCCCAAAACAGGGCAGGCTGCCGCGCGTTTGAAATATTCTAATTTCACTCCCTGTTTCGCATTAGTTTATTTTATCCGATGACCGGAATCTGTTTGTCGTATTTCAGGCTCTGAGCCTCTTTTTGTTATGGAATATCGTATGAACTGCGGGCGGATTGTTAATTATGTGCCGTGCACCGCAGTTTTTCAGTGGAATATTCTGCACGATAAGGCCGCACTTTTTTGGTGCCCGTCAGAATCCGGCCTATTTCAGCTTATGGAACAGCACCCGGTTCGGTGATAAGTTCAGCAAAAGGATAACGATTGCGTCGCTATACTTTTGCTGACGGGATTGATTAAAAAACCACCGGAATGATCGGCACAATCACATATCAGCAGGCAATGAGGGAAACATGGCAAAGCAGACCCCGCTCTATGATCAACACGTCGCGTGCGGCGCGCGCATGGTGGATTTCCACGGCTGGATGATGCCGCTGCACTACGGCTCACAGCTCGATGAACACCACGCCGTGCGTCAGGACGCCGGGATGTTTGACGTCTCGCACATGACGATTGTGGATGTGAACGGCGCACGCACCCGCGAATTCCTGCGTCACCTGCTGGCCAATGACGTTGCCAAACTGACCCAGCCGGGCAAAGCGCTCTACACCGGGATGCTGAACGCCTCCGGCGGGGTGATTGATGATTTGATCGTCTACTTCCTGGCGGAAGACACCTTCCGGCTGGTGGTGAACTCCGCGACGCGGGAAAAAGACCTGGCGTGGATCACCGAACACGCCGCGCCCTATGGCGTGGCCCTGAGTGAACGTGACGATCTGGCGCTGATTGCGGTGCAAGGCCCGCAGGCCAAAGAGCGCGCCGGCACACTGTTTACCGACGCACAACGTCAGGCGGTAGACGGCATGAAACCGTTCTTCGGCGTACAGGCCGAAGATCTGTTTATCGCCACCACCGGCTACACCGGCGAAGCGGGTTATGAGATCGCCCTGCCTAATGAAAAAGCCGCCGACTTCTGGCAGCAATTGCTGGCGGCCGGGGTGAAACCGGCGGGCCTCGGCGCGCGTGACACGCTGCGGCTGGAAGCGGGCATGAACCTCTACGGCCAGGAGATGGACGAAGGCGTCTCACCGCTGGCGGCCAACATGGGCTGGACCATCGCCTGGCAACCGGAAGATCGTGATTTCATCGGCCGTGAAGCGCTGGAGAAGCAGCGCGAGCAGGGCACGGAGCAATTGGTCGGCCTGGTAATGACGGAAAAAGGCGTATTGCGTAACGGCCTGCCGGTGCACTTTATCGATGAAGCCGGTAATACCCAGCAGGGCATCATCACCAGCGGCTCCTTCTCCCCGACGCTGGGCTTCAGCATTGCGCTGGCCCGCGTCCCGGCCGGTATCGGCGACCACGCGATTGTGCAAATCCGTAACCGCGAAATGCCGGTACGGGTGACGAAACCTATTTTTGTGCGGGCCGGAAAACCGGTCGCGCAGTAACTCATTATTTTAAAGGAGAAGGCCCGATGAGCAATGTGCCAACCGAACTGAAATATGCGAGCTCCCACGAATGGGTGCGTGACGAAGGCAACGGCGTTTATTGCGTCGGCATTACCGAGCACGCCCAGGAGTTGCTGGGCGACATGGTATTTGTTGACCTGCCGGAAGTGGGCCGTGAGGTCACCGCCGGTGAAGATTGCGCGGTGGCGGAATCGGTCAAGGCCGCCTCTGACATCTACGCGCCGATCGGCGGTGAAATTGTTGAGGTGAACGGCGAGCTGGATGGCTCCCCGGAGCTGGTCAACAGCGAACCCTACGCCGCCGGTTGGCTGTTTAAAATCAAGGCGGCTGGCCCGTCCGAGCTGGGGAACCTGCTGGACGCTGCCGCCTACCAGAGCAGCATTGACGAATAATCCCCGCAGCCCGGCCCCGCGCCGGGCATGATCCGCCGCCCGTGCCCGACCCGATGCATGATTTCAGGAATCTGTAGCAATGACCCAGACTCTCAGCCAACTTGAACACCGCACGGCGTTTGTTGAACGCCATATCGGCCCTTCCGACGCCCAGCAGCAACAGATGCTGGACGCCGTGGGCGCTTCCTCGCTGTCGGCCCTGATCCAACAGATTGTCCCGGCGGATATCCAGTTGCCGGGGCCGCCGGCGGTGGGCGAGGCCGCCACCGAGCATCAGGCGCTGGCGGAGCTGAAAGCGATGGCAGCACAGAACCAGCGCTACAAAACCTACATCGGCATGGGCTACAGCGCGGTGCTGACGCCGCCGGTTATCCTGCGCAACATGCTGGAAAACCCCGGCTGGTACACCGCGTACACGCCTTATCAGCCGGAAGTGTCGCAGGGGCGGCTGGAAGCGCTGCTGAATTTCCAGCAGGTCACGCAGGATCTCACCGGGCTGGATCTCGCCTCCGCCTCGCTGCTGGATGAAGCCACCGCCGCCGCCGAAGCGATGGCGATGGCGAAGCGCGCCAGCAAACTCAAACAGGCCAACCGCTTCTTTGTGGCGGATGACGTCCACCCGCAAACGCTGGATGTGGTGCGTACCCGCGCCGAAACCTTCGGCTTTGACATCATCATCGATCGCGCAGAAAACGTGCTGGATCTGGATGGCGTGTTCGGCGTGCTGCTGCAACAGGCGGGCACCACCGGCGAGCTGCATGACTACAGCGCGCTGATGGCAGAACTGAAAAAACGCAACATCATCACCGCCGTGGCGGCGGACATCATGGCGCTGGTGATGCTGGCCGCGCCGGGCGCGCAGGGCGCGGACATCGTGTTCGGCTCCGCCCAGCGTTTCGGCGTGCCGATGGGTTACGGCGGCCCACATGCCGCGTTCTTCGCCTGCCGCGATGAATTCAAACGCTCCATGCCGGGGCGCATTATCGGCGTCTCGCGTGATGCCGCCGGCAACACCGCGCTGCGCATGGCGATGCAGACGCGTGAACAACATATCCGCCGCGAGAAAGCCAACTCCAACATCTGCACCTCGCAGGTGCTGCTGGCGAACATCGCCAGTTTGTATGCGGTGTTCCACGGCCCGGAAGGGCTGAAACGCATCGCCGGGCGCATCCACCGCCTCACGGACATCCTGGCCGCCGGGCTGAAGCAGGGCGGGCTGACGCTGCGCCACACCAGCTGGTTCGACACCCTGACCGTCGAGGTGCAGGACAAAGCCGCCGTGCTGGCACGCGCGCTGAGTTTCGGCATCAACCTGCGCACCGACATCCACGGCGCGGTCGGCATCACGCTGGACGAAGCCACCCGCCGCGAGGATGTGCAAGCCCTGCTGGCGGTACTGCTGGGGGACGATCACGGGCTGGATGTGGACCAGCTGGACCGTGCCGTCAGCCAGGACAGCGCCTCAATCCCGGCCGCGCTGTTGCGCCGTGACCCGATCCTCACCCACCCGGTGTTTAACCGTTACCACAGCGAAACCGAGATGATGCGTTACATGCACCGTCTGGAGAAAAAGGATCTGGCGCTGAACCAGGCGATGATCCCGCTCGGCTCCTGCACCATGAAGCTCAACGCCGCAGCGGAGATGATCCCAATCACCTGGCCGGAATTCGCGGAACTGCACCCGTTCTGCCCGCCGGAGCAGGCGGCAGGTTATCAGCAGATGATCGGCCAGCTGTCACAGTGGCTGGTGCAGCTCACCGGTTATGACGCGCTCTGTATGCAGCCGAACTCCGGCGCCCAGGGGGAATACGCCGGTCTGCTGGCGATCCGCCACTACCACGAGAGCCGCAACCAGGGCGAACGTAACCTCTGCCTGATCCCAAGCTCCGCCCACGGCACCAACCCGGCGTCGGCGCAGATGGCGGGCATGGAGGTTGTGGTGGTCGCCTGTGACAAACAGGGCAACATCGACCTGAATGACCTGCGGGAGAAGGCGGCGCGTGCCGGTGACCAGCTCTCCTGCATCATGGTGACTTACCCGTCCACCCACGGTGTGTATGAGGAAACCATCCGCGAAGTGTGCCGGATCGTGCATCAGTACGGCGGGCAGGTTTACCTCGACGGGGCGAATATGAACGCGCAGGTCGGCATCACCACGCCGGGTTACATCGGCGCGGACGTGTCGCACCTTAACCTGCATAAAACCTTCTGCATCCCGCACGGCGGCGGCGGGCCGGGCATGGGGCCAATCGGCGTGAAAGCGCACCTCGCCCCGTTCGTGCCGGGCCACAGCGTGGTGGCGATTGACGGCGTACTCACGCAAAACGGGGCGGTCTCCGCCGCGCCGTTCGGCAGCGCCTCGATTTTGCCGATCAGCTGGATGTACATCCGCATGATGGGCGCAGAAGGGCTGAAGCAGGCCAGCCAGGTGGCGATCCTTAACGCCAACTACATTGCCACCCGGCTGAAAGAGGCCTACCCGGTGCTCTACACCGGCCGCGACGGCCGGGTGGCGCACGAATGCATCCTCGACATCCGCCCGCTGAAAGAGGCCACCGGCATCAGCGAAATGGACATCGCCAAACGCCTGATCGATTATGGGTTCCACGCACCGACCATGTCCTTCCCGGTGGCGGGCACGCTGATGGTGGAGCCGACGGAGTCCGAGGGCAAAGCCGAGCTGGACCGCTTTATCGATGCGATGCTGGCGATCCGTGCGGAAATCAGCCGCGTGGCTGCCGGTGAGTGGCCGCAGGATGACAACCCGCTGGTGAATGCGCCGCACACCCAGGCGGAGCTGGTCAATGACTGGCAGCACGCCTACAGCCGTGAGCTGGCGGTGTTCCCGAGTGAGGCCGCGCGTGAAAACAAATACTGGCCGGCGGTGAAACGCCTGGATGATGTCTACGGTGACCGCAACCTGTTCTGCTCATGTGTACCGATGAGCGATTACCAGTAAGCGAATCCGCAATGACTTTCCTTCAGAGGCCCGGTTATCCGGGCCTTTTTTTATCAGGAGCAAAGATGCAGAAAGTGGCAATCATTACCGGCGGAAGCCGGGGGATCGGGCGGGCAACCGCACTTTTGCTGGCGCACGAAGGTTACCGGGTGGCAGTGAACTACCGCAGCAACCAGGCCGCGGCGGATAATGTCGTGGCGGAAATCATCGCCGCAGGTGGGCAGGCGCAGGCGTTTGCCGCTGACATCGCCGACGAGGCGCAGGTGGTGGCGATGTTTGCCGCGGTGGATGAGGTGTTCGGCCCGCTGACGGCGCTGGTCAACAATGCCGGTATCTTGTGTAAACAGGCCCGGGTGGAGGAGCTGGACGCCGCGCGCATCAACCGCGTGCTGGCGACCAACGTGACCGGCAGCTTCCTCTGCTGCCGCGAGGCGGTGAAACGCATGGCAACGCGCCACGGCGGCTCGGGCGGGGCGATTGTCAATGTCTCGTCGGCGGCGTCCCGGCTCGGCGCACCGGGTGAATATGTGGATTATGCGGCGTCAAAAGGGGCGATGGACAGCCTGACCACCGGCCTCTCGCTGGAGGTGGCGGCACAGGGCATCCGGGTGAACAGCGTGCGCCCCGGCCTTATCTACACCGATATCCACGCCGACGGCGGCGAGCCGGGGCGGGTGGATCGGCTCGGCAAACTGCTGCCGATGCAGCGCGGCGGCCAGCCGGAGGAAGTCGCCGCGGCCATCAGCTGGCTGCTCTCTGATGCCGCCTCTTACGTCACCGGGTCGTTTATCGATCTGGCGGGCGGCAAATAGCCGTGATCGATCAGGGTCAGGTCACCGGTGCCGGGTTAAACACCGCCAGCGCGTTGTGAATACCCCAGCGATCTGACCAGGTCTGTTTGCGGCCGCTGGCGACATCCAGAATCAGTTCAAACAGCTGCCAGCCGACCTGCTCGATGGTCGCCTCGCCGGTGGCGATGGTGCCGGCGTTAATGTCGATCAGGTCGTGCCAGCGGTCAGCCAGCGCGGTGCGGGTCGCCATTTTGATCACCGGCACGGCCGTCAGGCCGTAAGGGGTGCCGCGTCCGGTGGTAAACACCTGAAGCGTGATGCCGGAGGCAAGTTGCTGCGTGCCGCAGACAAAATCGCTGGCGGGCGTGGCGGCAAAAATCAGGCCGCGCCGGGTCGGGCGCTGGCCGGGTGACAGCACTTCGGCAATCGCGCTGCGGCCCGATTTGGCAATCGACCCCAGTGCTTTCTCCACCACGTTCGCCAGCCCGCCTTTTTTATTGCCGGGCGACGGGTTGGCGCTGCGGTCAGTCTGCCCCTGTTCCAGATAATTATCGTACCAGGCCATCTCTTCCAGCAGCCGCTTGCCGACCTGCTCATCTGCCGCGCGCGGCGTCAGCAGGTGAATGGCGTCACGCACTTCGGTCACTTCAGAAAACATCACGGTGGCGCCGCAGCGCACCAGCAGGTCGGAGGCAAACCCCACCGCCGGGTTCGCCGTCACGCCGGAGAAGGCGTCACTGCCGCCGCACTGCATCCCCACCACCAGGGATGACACCGGGCAGGGCTGGCGGCGGCGGCGGTTAAGCCGTTGCAGGTGGCGGTCAGCAGTCTGCAAAATATCATCCACCATCGCGCCGAACCCGACATGCTGCTCATCCTGCAAGCGCACCACGCTGGCGGCCTCCATCGTCAGCGGCTGCACATCCGGCGTGCCGGTCAGCAGCCGCTCCGGTTGCAGTTTTTCACAGCCCAGGCCCACCACCATGATCTCGCCGCCGAAATTGGGGTTCAGCGCGATATTGTGGATCGTGCGGATCGGGATCACCGCCGCCGGGGCGTTGATCGCCACACCGCAGCCGTACAGGTGGTTCAGCGCCACCACCCCGTCCACGTTCGGGTAACGCGGCAGCAGATCGCGCTCAATCAGTTTCACCACATGGTCTACCACCCCGGCCACGCAGTGCACGCTGGTGGTGATCCCCAGCAGGTTTTTGGTGCCGGCGCTGCCGTCATCGTTCAGGTAGCCGTCAAAGGTGTAGCCCTCCAGCGGCGGCAGCGGGGCAGGCACACGGGTGGCGAGCGGCAGGCTCTCCAGCGGCGGCGCGACCGGCAAACTCACCAGCGACTCATCAATCCAGCTTCCCTGCGTGATGTCGCGCTCCGCATAGCCGATGATTTCGCCGTAGCGCACAATCGCGCCCCCGGCGGCAATGGCGCGCAACGCCACTTTATGCCCCTGCGGCACGTGCTCGGTCAGCGTCAAGCCGTCGGCAAAACGCGTGCCGGCTTTAAGCCCCTGATCGTTAACCACAATCGCCACGTTATCCTCTTCATGTACTTTGATGTAGAGCGGCTGGCCGGATGAAGCGGGAGAGGTAAGCATGGTGACATCCTTTTATTGCTGGACCGTTAAGGGGATCGGCGGCCACAGCGGGCCGCGCCAGTTGGCAGTATACGGGAGCCTTAGCAGCCTAATCATTATGCGGATGACCGAACCCCGCGCCGCTTTTTCCCCGGTTTCTGGGCAAGCGACCAACCGGGCGTGAACACCATCACGCCGCTGCACCCCCGGTACTGCGCAACCTTTCGTGAACTGTCGCGCAGTAACTTGGGCAGATGCCAGAACCCCTTCCGTTAATCCGCGACAATCCTGTTCTTTTGTCCAATGTGAAACGCCGGGGCGCTTCTTATACTTTTTGCTGTTTGCCGCTGTTCACGGCGGCAGCACGATCCCGTACCTCTACGCAGACATAACAAAAATGACTACCGGCACCCGCCGGCCGATGGACAAGGAGGATTCACCGCATGAGCCATAACGCCCCACACGCCGCATTCTCCGGCACCGCATCGCACCCTGAAAGCCCCTCCCACACCGACACCTCCGCCCCGCGCATTACCCGTATGCAGGTGATCCCGGTGGCCGGGCACGACAGTATGCTGCTTAACCTGAGCGGGGCGCATGCGCCGTTCTTTACCCGCAATATTGTGGTGCTGGAAGACAACGCCGGGCACACCGGCGTGGGTGAAATCCCCGGCGGTGAGGCGATTCGCCGCACGCTGGAAGAGGCACAACCGCTGGTGCTCGGCCGGACGCTGGGCGAGTACAAGAATGTGATGAACGCGGTGCGCCGCCAGTTTGCTGACCGCGACGCCACCGGTCGCGGCACCCAGACCTTTGACTTGCGTACCACCATCCATGTGGTGACCGGCATTGAAGCGGCGATGCTCGATCTGCTCGGGCAGTTCCTCGGCGTCAGCGTCGCCTCGCTGCTCGGTGACGGCCAGCAGCGCAGCGAAGTCGAGATGCTCGGCTACCTGTTCTACATCGGCGACCGCACCCGCACCGGGTTGCCCTACCAGAGCCAGCCGGATGACGCCTGTGACTGGTACCGGCTGCGCCACGAGGCGGCGATGGATCCGGCAGCGATCGTGCGGCTGGCTGAGGCGGCCTATGAAAAATATGGCTTCAACGATTTCAAACTGAAGGGCGGCGTGCTGGCCGGTGCCGAAGAGGCGGAGGCGGTCACGGCGCTGGCGCAGCGCTTCCCGCAGGCGCGCGTGACCCTTGACCCGAACGGCGCGTGGTCACTGGATGAGGCGATCACGCTGGGGCGGCAACTGCGCCATGTGCTGGCCTATGCAGAAGATCCGTGCGGGGCAGAGCAGGGCTTCTCCGGCCGGGAAGTGATGGCGGAATTCCGCCGCGCCACCGGCTTGCCGACCGCCACCAATATGATCGCCACCGACTGGCGGCAGATGGGCCACGCGCTGTCATTGCAGTCAGTGGATATCCCGCTGGCTGACCCGCACTTCTGGACGATGCAGGGCTCGGTGCGCGTCGCGCAGCTCTGCCACGAATTTGGCCTGACCTGGGGTTCCCACTCCAACAACCATTTTGATATTTCGCTGGCGATGTTTACCCAGGTGGCGGCCGCCGCGCCGGGGCAGATCACCGCGATCGACACCCACTGGATCTGGCAGGAGGGCAACCAGCGCCTGACGCGCTCGCCGCTGGCGATCCGCAACGGCAAGGTGCAGGTGCCGGAAGCGCCGGGGCTGGGCGTGGAGCTGGACTGGGACCAGCTGATGAAAGCCAATGAACTCTATACCTCCCACGGGCTGGGTGCGCGCGATGATGCCGCCGGTATGCAGTGCCTGATCCCCGGCTGGACTTTCGACAACAAACGCCCGTGCCTGGTGCGCTGAGCCACCCGCTAACCCGAGGAAACCGACCATGACCGCGATTTACCCTAACCTGTTCCGCCAGAAGCTGTTGCAGGGCGACACCCTGATTGGCTGCTGGTGTGCGCTCGCCAACCCGACCTCCGCCGAGGTGCTGGGGCTGGCCGGGTTTGACTGGCTGCTGCTGGACGGCGAACACGCGCCGAATGACATCACCACCTTTGTGCCGCAACTGATGGCGCTGAAGGGCAGCCCGAGCGCTGCCGTGGTACGCCCGCCTTACAACGAGCCGGTGATCATCAAACGGCTGCTGGACATCGGCTTCTATAACTTCCTGATCCCGTTTGTGGAGACCGCAGAGCAGGCGCGCAACGCGGTGGCCGCCACCCGTTACCCGCCGGCAGGCATCCGCGGCGTGTCCGTCTCCCACCGCTCCAATAACTACGGGCTGGTGCCGGAATATTTCACCTCGATCAACGACAACATTGCGGTGATGGTACAGATCGAGAGCCAGCCCGGTATCGACAACGTCGATGAGATCGCGGCGGTTGACGGCATCGACGGCCTCTTTGTCGGCCCAAGCGATCTGGCCGCCACCCTCGGCTACCTCGGGCAGGCCAATCACCCTGAGGTGCAGGCCGCCATCCGCCACATTTTCGACCGCGCCAGAGCGCACGGCAAACCCAGCGGCATCCTGGCACCGGTGGAAGCGGATGCCCGCCGCTACCTGGAGATGGGCGCGACCTTTGTGGCCGTCGGCAGCGATCTCGGCATCTTCCGCGCCGCCACCGTGGCGCTGTGCGATCGCTTTAAAAAGTAATCCTTTATGCGCGCTGCGGCGCGCCCCTGTTTCCACGCGTCAGCGTGTTTTTTCAAGAGGAATGAACCATGAAGATTGGTTTTATCGGGCTGGGCATCATGGGCAAACCCATGGCGAAAAACCTGCAAAAAGCCGGTTATGACCTGGTGGTGCTGGACCACCACCCGGAAAACATCCAGGCGCTGACCGTGGGCGGTGCCGTCGAGGCCGCCACGCCGCGCGAGGTGGCACAGCAGAGCGACATCATCATCACCATGCTGCCGAATTCACCGCAGGTGAAAGAGGTGGTGCTCGGCAAAGAGGGCGTGATCGAGGGCGCAAAAGCCGGCATGACGCTGATAGACATGAGCTCGATCGCCCCGCTGGCCAGCCGGGAGATCGGCGAGGCGCTGGCGGCGCATGGTGTGGCGATGCTTGACGCGCCGGTGAGCGGCGGCGAGCCGAAAGCCATCGAAGGCACGCTGTCAGTGATGGTCGGCGGTGACAAAGAGGTGTTTGACCGCTGCTACGAAGTGATGAAGGCGATGGCCGCCTCGGTGGTGCACACCGGCGACCTCGGCGCAGGCAACGTCACCAAACTCGCCAACCAGGTGATTGTGGCGCTCAACATCGCGGCGATGTCCGAGGCGCTGACGCTGGCAACCAAAGCCGGGGTCAACCCGGATCTGGTGTTCCAGGCGATCCGTGGCGGGCTGGCGGGCAGCACGGTGCTGGAGGCCAAAGCGCCGATGGTGATGGACCGCAACTTTAAACCGGGTTTCCGTATTGATCTGCACATCAAGGATCTGGCGAATGCGCTCGACACCTCACACGACGTGGGCGCGCCGCTGCCGCTGACCGCCTCCGTGATGGAGATGATGCAGATGCTGAAAGCAGACGGGCTGGAGAAGGCCGACCACAGTGCGCTGGCCTGCTATTATGAGAAATTAGCGAAAGCTGAAATCACCCGGTAACCGGCCCGGCCGGGGCGGCGCACAGTGTGGCTGCCCGGCAGGATTCAAAAGGCAGGGCAAGGCCCCTGCCACGTTACAGGATGTTGATGAAAGGGTTATCTATGAAAATTGTGATTGCTCCCGACTCTTACAAAGAGAGTCTGTCCGCGCTGGAGGTCGCCACCCAGATTGAGGCGGGTTTCCGTGACATTTTCCCCCAGGCAGAGTATGTGAAGCTGCCGGTGGCGGATGGCGGCGAAGGCACGGTGGAGGCGATGGTGGCCGCCACCGGCGGGCGCATTATCCGTGTGACGGTCACCGGCCCGCTGGGTGACCCCATCGAGGCGTTTTACGGCCTCTCCGGCGATGAGCAGAGCGCGTTTATTGAGATGGCGGCCGCCAGCGGGCTGGAGCAGGTGCCGCCGCACCAGCGTAACCCGCTGCGCACCACCTCGTACGGCACCGGCGAGCTGATCCGCAATGCGCTGGACCACGGTGTGAAGCACTGCATTATCGGCATCGGCGGCAGCGCCACCAATGACGGCGGGGCCGGGATGGCGCAGGCGCTGGGGGCGAAACTCCGTACCGCGCAGGGCGAAGAGATCGGCCACGGCGGCGGGGAACTCACCCACCTGGCGAACATTGACATCAGTGAGCTTGACCCGCGCCTGGCGCAGTGCCAGATCGAAGTCGCCTGCGATGTGACCAACCCGTTGACCGGCGATCAGGGTGCCTCGGCAATTTTCGGCCCGCAAAAAGGTGCCACGCCGGAGATGGTCAAACAGCTCGACGGTTACTTGGCGCATTATGCCCAGATCATCCAGCGGGATCTCGGCATCGACGTCGACACCGTGCCGGGCGCAGGTGCCGCGGGCGGCATGGGCGCGGCACTGCTGGCGTTCTGCGGGGCGGATCTGCGGCGCGGCATTGAGATTGTCACGGAGGCGCTGGGGCTGGAGGCACTGGTCAAAGACGCCGATCTGGTGATCACCGGGGAAGGGCGCATCGACAGCCAGACCATTCACGGCAAAGTGCCGATTGGCGTGGCGAAAGTCGCCAAGCGCCACAACAAGCCGGTGATCGGTATCGCCGGCAGCCTGACGGCGGATGTCGGCGTCGTGCATCAGCACGGGCTGGATGCGGTGTTCAGCGTGCTTTATACGATTTGCACACTGGACGAAGCACTGGAAAATGCCGGTGACAACGTCCGCATGACGGCGCGCAACATTGCCGCCACCCTGAAGCTGGCCGGATCTTTCCACTGACCCTGCCCAGGCATTGAAACGGTCTGCTGCGGCAGGCCGTTTTTTTTTGCAAAATTGAAAACGGTTGTCCGGTTATTTTCCCCGCCTTTTCTCCCTCCTGCGTCTGTTTATTTCTGCCCGATCCCCTTTTCCGCCCGTTTTATCGGTCAGTTTTGTGGTGCAACGCAACCGGTTTACCCGCCGTGCTGCCTGAAGCGTGGCTACGCTTTAAAGGCGGGGGAAGAACCAAAAACGGTCATCGCCACAGAAACGGGCATGAACGGTCAGGCCGGGGCATGAGGGATTGTGACCGTTTACAAATTCCCGTTTGCGGCGGCTGCCCGGAAAACCGCGTTTACTGCAGGGCACACCACAGATCAGATATTTAACATTTCATCCTTTTCCTTGTTTTCGTGAGCCATATCACAGGCCGCGCCGGGCAATTTTATGCGCCCGGCGGCTTTGACTGCTCCCGCAAAACCACATTGACCTTTTACGTATCGTAATCACATCAGCCAGGAGAAGACCCATGTTGCCTGTAGAACGCCATCGCTTTATCGCCGACCTCCTCAGCCAACGGGGCCGGGTGCTGGTGCAGGAAGTGGCCGCACTGTGCCGGATTTCGCTGGAGACCGCCCGCCGGGATCTGACGCTGCTGGAACGGCGCGGGATTTTGCAGCGCAGCCACGGTGGCGCGGTGTACATCGATTCCCCCAGCCCGGAGAAGCGTCCGTTACCGGGGCAGATTGAGCAGGGGGAGTCGTTCCGCCAGCGCAGCAACCAGGCGCCGGAGATGAAAACCCGCATCGCCAAACGGGCACTGGGGTTTATTGAGCCGGGCGATTGCCTGTTGCTCGACAGCAGCTCCACCAGCTGGTTTCTGGCGCGCCAGATCCCGGACATTGAACTGGTGGTGCTGACCAACTCGCTGCACATCATCCAGTCGCTGGCTGCCAAGCCGAATGTCCGCACCATCGGCCTCGGCGGCGAGTATTCAGCAAAGTATGAGGATTTCATCGGCGTGCTGGCCGAGCAGATGCTGAAGGAGTTTGTGATCAACAAAGTCTTCTTCTCCTGCCACGGCCTCAGCCCGGAGGGGGGCATCCGTGAAAGTAACGAGCACCATGCGCGGCTGAAGCAGCAGATGTTGCTGGCCTCGGAGCGCAAATTCCTGCTGGCGGATGCCAGTAAATTTGGCCGCCGGTCATTCGCCCGTATCTGTCACTACCGCGAGATCGACACCCTGATCACCGACCGGCTGGACGATGAGGAGTTCCGGCAGGAGCTGGCCTGGAACAACGTGGATGTGATTGAGGTGGCCCCGGCTGCCCACCGCCGCCGGGGCGGCTGACTTTACCCCCGTGATCGCGACAGGTGGCATCCGGCCACCGCTTATGGAGAGAACATGATGAAAAAATCGGTACTGGCCTGCTTGTTTGCCTCGGCGTTGTTGTCATTGTCGGCGCAGGGCGCGGAGAAGATCCGCATGGGCGTGGTGGTGAAGATTGGCGGCATCCCGTGGTTTAACGCGATGGAGGCCGGCATCAAAAGCGAAGCGGCCAAACGCGGCATTGATGCCTGGCAGGTCGGGCCGACTGCCGCCGACCCGGCGTTGCAGGTGCGGGCGATTGAAGACCTGATCGCGCAGAAAGTCGATGTCATCGGTGTGGTGCCGAATGACGCCAAAGTGCTGGAGCCGGTGCTGAAACGTGCGCAGGCGGCGGGCATCAAGGTGATTGTGCATGAGTCGCCGGGGCAGAAATTCGCCGACTGGGATTTCGAGCTGGTGGACGCCAAAGACCACGGCATCAACCACATGAAAGCGCTGGCCGCCTGCATGAAAGAGCAGGGCAAGTATGCGGTCTACGTCGGCAGCCTGACGGTGCCGCTGCACAACCTCTGGGCGGATTCCGCCATCGACTACCAGAAAGCGCACTACCCGAAGATGGAGATGGTGGCGGACAAATTCGGCGTGGCTGAATCGCTGGATGACACCATGCGCACCACCAATGACCTGATGGCCAAATACCCGGATCTGAAAGGCATCGTGGCCTTTGGTTCCCAGGGGCCGATCGGGGCCGGGCGCGCGGTAATGAACCGCGGCAAAACTAAGGACATCTGCGTGCTTGGGCCGTTCAGCCCCGGCCAGGGCGCCTCGCTGGTCAACCGCGGTGCCATCCGGGGCGGGTTCATCTGGAACCCGATGGTGGCGGGCGAGGTGTTTGTGCGGGTGGCGGACATGCTGGAGAAAGGTGAAAAAATCACCGACGGCATGACCATCGAGGGCATGGGCAAAGTGAAAGTGGACGAGGCGAGCCGCACCATCCTGGGCAATGAAACCGAAAGCCTGGACAAAGCCAACCTGCCGAAACTGGTCAAAATGGGGCTGTAATCATGGCAATTGCTGACACTCTCCCGGCCGGTGCGCCCGCTGATGCGCCCGGCACCGCACCGCTTATTGACGTGCAGCACCTGTCGATGACCTTCGGCGGCCAGCGGGCGTTAAATGACATCAGCCTGACGCTGATGCCGGGCGAGGTGCACTGCCTCGCCGGCACCAACGGCTGCGGCAAAAGCACGCTTATCAAGGTGATCTCCGGCGTCTACCAGCCGGATGACGGTTGCAGCATCCGGCTTAACGGCGAATCCTTCCGCCGCCTGACGCCGGATCAGGCACGCGCCTTCGGCATCCAGGTGATTTATCAGGATTTGTCGCTGTTCCCTAACCTCACGGTGGCGGAGAACATCGCCTTCGAACACAACCTGCACGGGCTGTTCGGCTGGTTCCGCCCGGCGCGGTTGCGCACCACGGCTGAACGCATCCTGGCGGAGCTTAACTTCTCGCTCGACCCGGAGAGCCTGGTGTCAGAGCTGCCGATCGCCCAGCGCCAGCAGGTGGCGATCTGCCGCGCGCTGGTGGCGGATGCCCGGCTGGTTATCATGGATGAGCCGACCGCCTCGCTGACCCGCACCGAGGTGAACCAGTTGCTGCGCACCGTGCACTACCTGAAAAGCCGCGGCATCAGCGTGGTGTTCGTCAGCCACCGGCTGGATGAAGTGCTGGAGATCTCCGATCGCGTCACGGTGATCCGTGACGGCAAAAAAGTCGGCACCTTCCCGGCCGCGGAGGTCAGCAGCCAGCGCCTGACCGAGCTGATGACCGGCCTGACGCTGGACTACAAATTGAAAGGGGCGAACCGCCACGCCGGGCGCATCATGCTGGAGGTGGAAAACCTCAGCCGCGCCGGGCAGTACCAGGATGTCAGCTTCAGGCTGCATCAGGGCGAAGTGCTCGGGCTGTGCGGGCTGCTGGGGGCCGGGCGCACCGAGCTGGCGCTGAGCCTGTTCGGCATGACCCGGCCCGACAGCGGCAAAATCTACCTCGACAGCAAACCGGTGCGGTTCCGCAGCCACGAGGACGCGATCAAAGCGGGCATCGGCTACGTCTCGGAAGACCGGCTGACGCTGGGGCTGGTGCTGCAACAGTCAGTGGCGGACAACACCGTGCTGGCGATCCTCGACCAGCTGCGCGGCCGTTTCCACCTGATTGATGAGTACCGCAAAAACAAACTGATCCTGCAATGGATCGAGAAACTCGGGGTGAAAGTCAGCGATCCGGACCAGGCGATCGCCACCCTCTCCGGCGGCAACCAGCAAAAAATCGTGCTGGCGAAATGGGTACTGACCCAGCCGAAAATCCTGATCCTCGACTCGCCCACCGTGGGCGTGGATGTCGGGGCCAAGGCCAGCATCTATGCGCTGATCCACCAGCTGGCGGATGAGGGCATCTCGGTGCTGCTGATCTCCGACGAAGTGCCGGAAGTCTATTTCAACTGCGACCGGGTGCTGCACGTCAGCGAGGGCCGCATCCTCGGCGAATACCTGCCGCAGAACATCAGCCAGCAACAGCTTGCGGAGGCGGTCAATGCTTGACGTTAACTCCCCTTTGCCGGTGAAAAACACCCCGGCCAAAAAAACGGTACCGCCTAAAAAAAGCCTGGCACACCCGCTGCGCCGTTTGCTGCCGCGCCACAACGAAGGCTACCTCGCCTGGGTGCTGGTGGTGGTGGTGGTCACCTTCTCCCTGTTAAGCGACCAGTTCCTGACGCTGCAAAACCTGCTCGACCTGAGCGAGAGCTACGCGGTGAGCGGCATCTTCGCCCTCGGGCTGTTTGTGGTGCTGGTGACCGGCGGCATCGACATCTCCTTCGCGGCAGTGGCCTCGGTGGTGCAGTACCTGATTGCCACCCTGGCGATGCATTACGGGCTGGCCAACCCGGTGCTGAGCATTGCGCTGGCGGTGGCCGCCGGGGCGCTGCTCGGCATGGTGAACGCCCTGCTGATTTACGGCCTGCGGATTGTGTCGATCATCGTCACCATCAGTATGCAGGCGCTGCTGTTCGGCATGCTGATGTGGCTGACCAACGGCCGCAGCCTGTATGACCTGCCCGAATGGTGGACGATGCCGCTGCAGGTGCTGCCGTTTTCCGTCGGCGGCCAGGAATACCAGATTGGCCTGCCGTTACTGGTGATGCTGGCGGTGGCGCTGCTCACCTGGCTCTTGCTGAACCGCACCCACCTCGGCCGCCAGTTGTTTGCGATGGGCGGCGATCAGGAGTCGGCACGGCGCATCGGCATCCGCGTCGGGCTGCTGCACCTGTTCGCCTACGGCTACCTCGGCGCGATGGCGGCGCTCGGCGGGCTGGTGCAGGTCTACCGCGTCGGGGAAGTGGTGCCGAATGCGCTGGTCGGCGGCGAGCTGGATGTGCTGGCGGCGGCAGTGCTCGGCGGGGCCAGCCTCAACGGCGGCAAAGGCAGCGTGGTCGGCACGCTGATGGGGGTCTTCCTGATCGGCATGCTGAAAAACGGCCTGAACCTGATCGGCGTCTCCAACTACTTCATGAACGTGGTGATCGGCATCGTGATCGTCGCCGCCATCACCGTGACCCACTACAAAAAGCGCAAAGAGACCGATGTCGGTTTTGTGTGATGACGTAACCGGAGGAGCGATGTTCAAACAGTTCAACAAGGTGGACACCACCACCCGCAGCCTGCTCGGCTTGCTGGTGCTGGTCATCGCCGGCTTTACCCTGGCGCTGCCGGGGCAGTTCTTCAACGGCGGCACCTTTATGAGCGTGGCGTTCCAGTTGCCGGAGCTGGGGCTGCTGACGCTGGCGATGTTCATCCCGATCCTCAGCGGCGGCCTGAACCTCTGCATTATCGCCACCGCCAACCTCACCAGTTTGCTGATGGCCTGGGTGTTCCTGACCTGGCTGCCGCCGGAGGCGGGGCTGGCGATGCAGGCGCTGTGGCTGGTGCTCGCGCTGGCCGGGGCGATGCTGCTGGCGGCACTGATTGGGGTGTTCACCGGCGCGCTGGTGGCGTACATCGGCGCGCACCCGATTCTGGTGACGCTCGCCACCATGACGATGGTCAACGGCCTCGGCATCTACCTGACGCGCGGCGCGGCCCTGAGCGGGATGCCGGAAATCGTGCGTTTCATCGGCGCGGAAACTGTGCTGGGCATCCCGGTGCCGCTGATCATCTTCCTGGTGACGGCCGCGCTGCTGGCGCTGTTCCTGGAGAAAACCCGGCTCGGCAAAACCATCTACATGAGCGGCAGCAACATCAACGCCACCCACTTCAGCGGCGTGAATACCCACCGGGTGCTGATGGCGATCTACATGATCTCCAGCCTGCTGTGCGTGATCGCCGGGCTGGTGATGATGGCGCGCTTTAACTCGGCCCGCATGGGCTACGGCGACTCCTACCTGTT
The DNA here is from genome assembly GCF_018257325.1 of Nissabacter archeti. Taxonomy (NCBI): domain Bacteria; kingdom Pseudomonadati; phylum Pseudomonadota; class Gammaproteobacteria; order Enterobacterales; family Yersiniaceae; genus Nissabacter; species Nissabacter archeti. Next base: position 39,114 of record NZ_JAERKB010000018.1, on the reverse strand, counting down.
GCTGACGGTGCTGGCGATCATCCTCGGCGGCACCGATCCGTTCGGCGGCTTCGGCCGCGTCAGCGGCGTGGTGCTGGCGCTGGTCGTGTTACAGGTGATCGCCACCGGCCTCAACCTGCTCAACGTCAGCCCGCACTTCAGCCTGGCGATGTGGGGCGCGGTACTGATTCTGGTACTGGCGGGTAAATTCTTCCGCCAGCATTTCCTGCAACGGCGGGCGGTGCGCCGCAGCGCCGCACAGGCCCGGCGCTGACCCTTTTTTTCACCCTCTCTTTTACCCTGGGGACTTTGATCATGGATTACAAAATTTCGCCCTCGCTGATGTGCATGAATCTGATGGAGATCCGCCAGCAACTGGCGGTGCTCAACCGCCGCGCCGACATGCTGCACATCGACATCATGGACGGCCACTACGTGAAGAACATTACCCTGTCGCCGTTCTTTATCCAGCAGATCCGCCCGCACACCCCGCTGGTGCTGGATGTGCACCTGATGGTGGAAAACCCCACCGATTTCATCGTGCCGATTGCCGAAGCCGGGGCGGACTTTATCTGCCCCCATGCCGAAACCATCAACCGTGACGCCTTCCGCGTGATCAACCAGATCCGTTCGCTGGGCAAACAGGTCGGCGTGGTGCTTAACCCGGCGACGCCGGTGGGCTACCTGCGCCACTACATTCACCTGCTGGACAAGATAACCGTGATGACGGTGGACCCAGGCTACGCCGGGCAGCCGTTTATCCCGGAGATGCTGGAGAAAATCCGGGAGCTGCGCGATCTGAAGCGCGAGCACAATTATCGCTACCTGATCGAAATCGACGGCTCCTGCAACACCGGCACCTACCATGACCTGATGGCCGCCGGGGCGGAGGTGCTGATCGTCGGCAGTTCCGGCCTGTTCAACCTCGACAGCGATCTGGACGCGGCCTGGGACAAAATGCTCGATCACATGCGCCGGGCGGCGTAAACGCGGAGAGGCGTATGCAGCAATTTCTTGGGGTCGATATCGGCGGCACGCACACCCGGCTGATCGTGATGGACGCACAGCAGCAGTTCAGCGGTTACCGCAAGGTGAAAACCGCAGAGTGGGCGCAACAGCCGCAGCCGTTGCAGGGGCTGACTGACCTGATTGGCGCGGCGCTGCCCGCCTTGGGGGAAACGCGGGTGATGCTCGGGCTGCCGGGCATCTTGTCCCGCGACCGGGCGCGGGTGCTGTCACTGCCGTTTATCCCGGCGCTGGATGACCAGCCGGTGGCGGCGCAACTGGCGCAGGCGCTGGGTGTGGAAGTGCGGATGGACAAAGACGTCAACCACCTGATGTGGTGGGATTTAACCCGCCTGCCGCAACTGCCGCGCGTGGCGGCCGGGGTCTACCTCGGCACCGGCATGGGCAACAGCCTGTGGCTGGACGGCGCGTTTTACCACGGCGCGCACGGGGCGGCAGGCGAGCTGGGGCACATTCCCTGGCCGGGGCTGGAGACGCAGTGCCGCTGCGGCAAACAGGGCTGCGTGGAGAGCGTGACCGCCGGGCACTGGCTGGCGGCGTGGGCGGCAGAACACGCGCCTGGGACGGCCATCGGCGCGCTGTTTGTGGAGCAGGGGGCGCACCCCGATGTGCAGGCGTTTATCACCCGGCTGGCGCAGGCGATCGCCACTGAGATGAACATCCTGGACCCGGAGCACCTGGTGCTGGGCGGCGGCGTGCTGGCGATGCCGGGCTTCCCGCAGGCAACACTGGTGGCGCAGATCCGCGCCCATCTGCGTGCGCCGCAACCGGCCTCAGGGCTGGCAATCACCTTCAGCGATGTCACCGATGAGACCGGCTGCCGCGGCGCCTGTCTGGCGGCCGCACGCGACCCGCTCTTTTCCGGCAGCAGGAGACAGGCATGAGCAACAAAGTATGCGTTTTTGGATCGTTTAACCTGGATATCGTGGCCGGCATGGCGCGCTTTCCCCAGCCGGGTGAGTCGCTGATTGCGCGCACCAGCATGATGGGCGCGGGCGGCAAAGGGGCCAACCAGGCGATTGCGGCACTCAAAGCGGGCGCGCGGGTGCATTACATCGGAAAAGTGGGGCGCGATGACTTCGGCCAGTTTGCCCGCCGCCACCTCGACAGCGCCGGGTTTGACGCCGTGACGCTGTTTTCCACCGGCGAACGCCCCACCGGTAACGCGCTGATTTATGTGGCGGGTGAAGACGCCGAGAACATGATTGCGGTGGACCCCGGTGCCAACCTCACCGTCACCGATCAGGAGATTGACCAGTGCCGCCCGGCGATTGCTGCCGCCGATATCCTGCTGACCCAGCTCGAGAATAACCTGTCGGCCGTAACGCGGGCGATTGCGCTGGCACGCGAGGCGGGCACGCCGGTGATCCTCAACCCCGCGCCGTTCCAGCCGGTGCCGGATGCGCTGTTGCCGCAACTGTTCCTGCTGACGCCGAACGCCACCGAGTGCGCATTGCTGAGCGGCGTCCCGGTCACGGATGTGGCGTCCGCCCGGCGGGCGGCAGAGGTGCTGCACCGCAAGGGCGTCACGGCGCTGATTATCACGCTCGGCACCCAGGGCGCGCTGCTGTCATTGGACGGTGAAACCACGCTGATCCCGGCCTGCCGCGCGACGCCGGTAGACACCACCGGCGCGGGGGATGCCTTTAACGGTGCGCTGGCGGCGCGGCTGGCGGCCGGGGCGACCCTGACGCAGGCCGCGCAATTTGCCTCGGCCTATGCGTCGGTCTGTGTGGAACGGCCCGGTGCTGCCGCCTCCATGCCGGAGTATGCAGAAGCGCTGGCGCGCCAGCAGGCCTGCGCCTGAGGCGCTTTTTTCATCCTGCGCGGGGCGCTGTTTCCGCCTGCGCGGGACGTTATTTCAGCCAGCCTTGCTGGTGGGCCGCCTGCAAATGGGTTTCCAGGTAACGCCACAGCTCCGGGTGCACCTCGCCGATAAAGGCGTTGCGGTTCAGCACCTGCTCCAGCCGCACGCCGTTCTCTACCCAGCTCTGGCCCTGGTTGTTCAGGTTCATGATCACCGGCAGCACCCGGTCAATCAGCAGGGCGAAGCGCGCTTCCGGCGTTTCACCCTGTTCATACTCATGCCATAACGCCAGAAAACGGCTGCTCTGCGGCTCCGGCAACAGGCCGAACAGCCGCACCGCCGCCGCCTGCTCTTTCTCCTGCACCGCCGCCCGCCCGGCGAGGTCATACACCAGCACATCCCCCGCGTCGATCTCCACGATGTCATGCAGCAGCGCCATCTGAATCACCGTCGGCAGGTCAATTGGCTCCCCGGCGTAGGGGGCCAGCGTCATCGCGGCGACGGCAAAGTGCCAGCTGTGTTCGGCAGAGTTCTCATGCCGGGTGGTGCCGAGCACTTTGGTGCGGCGCTCCACGGTTTTGAGCTTGTCGATTTCCATCAAAAAATGGAACACCTCGGTCATGGAACCAAAATCAAGGGCAGGGGACAGCAAAGACATGGCGACTCCAGAGCAAACAGTGAAAAGGGATAGATTCGTTAATGCCGAGTATTTCGTTAACGGCGTGTTGTGACAAGGTTTCACCGTTTATTTTAAGCGTACACGTGTACACTGGAATAATTCTCAGTTAGGCTGTGGGGTGACTGATGACGATGAGTGGTGAAATTTTTTTATGCTGAAAGGAACCGGAAAACGATGACGGAAACCGTGACCACCCAGAAATCCGCCGCTTACCCGTGGGCGGAAGAGGTAGCAAACAGCATCAGCCACGGCATCGGGTTGTTGCTGGGCATCATCGGCACGGTGATGCTGCTGATGGGGGCCTTCGGCGAAAAGGCCGGGCTGACCACCTTAATCAGCTACAGCGTCTATGGCGGCAGTATGGTGCTGCTCTACCTGGCCTCAACGCTCTACCATGCGATACCGCACGCACGCGCCAAATACTGGCTGAAGAAAATTGACCATTGCGCCATCTACCTGCTGATTGCCGGCACCTATACGCCGTTCCTGCTGGTGGGGCTGAACTCGCCGCTGGCGCAGGGGCTGATGGCGGTGATCTGGGGGCTGGCGCTGGTCGGGGTGCTGTTCAAACTGGCGTTTGCCCACCGCTTCGAAAAGCTGTCGCTTATCACCTACCTGACGATGGGCTGGCTGTCGCTGGTGGTGATTTACCAGCTGGCCGTGACGCTGCCGTGGGGCGCAGTGGCGCTGCTGGCGCTCGGTGGGGTGATTTACAGCCTGGGGGTGATTTTCTACGCCTCTGAGCGCTGGCGCTTTGGCCACGCCATCTGGCACCTGTTTGTGCTGGGCGGCAGCCTCTGCCACTTTCTGGCGATTTACCTGTACGTATAATGAAACGTGCGGTGATCGCGAGGCGATAAACGCGCAACGTATAAAAAACGGAACCCCAGGGGTTCCGTTTTTTTTCATGCCGCCAACCTGTTATTTCTCTTCGGCCAGGGAATAGGGCAGCGGCTGGATAGACAGGGTGCCGGAGGCGTCGTCACGCACGCGGAACACGCTCTCCGGGGCCAGATCGTTATTCATCACTACCTGTACCCACAGGCTGCCGTCGCTGAGCTGAACGGCCGCCAGCACCGTGCCGGTGCGCCGCCAGTTTTCGCCCATCTGCATCTCCAGGTCCTCCCCGGCTTCCGGCACGCGCGCTGCCTGCCCGGCCAGCCAGTAGAGCGCACGCTTGTTTGCCCCGCGGTATTTGGCGCGCGCCACCATCTCCTGCCCGGCATAGCAGCCTTTGCTGAAACTGATGCCCGCGGGCAGGGCCTGCAGGTTGGTGGCCTGCGGGATAAACTGCGCGCTGTTGGCGCTGTCGATCACCGGGTAACCGGCCTCGATGTCCAGCGCCAGCCACTGTTCGCTGTCATTGTACTGCGCCTGTTCGCCCAGTTTTGCCATCAGCGCCCCGGCTTTTTCCGGGGTGGTGACCAGCAGGTAACGCTCGGCAGGCAGGGCGAAGTGCAGCAGCGTGGAGTCGCCGGCGTGCACCACCGGGTGCTCTGCCGTCGGCAGCTCATCAAACAGCCCGGCCAGCGCGGCGCGAGCCTGGAAACCGGCCACGCCCAGCAGCGCCGCCTGATCGTCGGCCGCAAAGGTCACTTTGGAGAATACCGCGTACTTCTTGATCTCAGCCAGCTGGCTGTCACGCACGCTGCGGCGCTCCAGGTAGGCCCAGCCGTCACCGTACGGGAACAGCCGCAGGTTGCTCCACATTTTGCCTTTGGCATCACAGTGGGCGCACAGCACATGCTGGTCAGTGCCCAGTGACGCCAGATCGGCCGTGACCTGGCCTTGCAGGTAACTGACGGTGTCAGCACCGGCCACCGTCACCAGCGCCCACGCCTCCAGGGAGATCAGGGTCAGGGGCAGATGGGAGGACGCCGAGGGTTTTTGTGGGGGAAACGGGGTGGTATACGCCATATAAGGTTCCTGCCGGTAGAGGGCCATAAGGGTTTGCCTTAATGGTAAAAGAGGCTCAGGGGATTGCAACAGGTATTCGTGGCATCCGCTGCGCAGAACCCTGCTGCCCGGCAAGGGGTTGCAGACTCTTTTTCCGGCATGTGCCGAATTGTTACGTCGCCGCGCGTGCAGAATGTTAAAATCAATTTAAACTGATGCACTCCCCTGACAGAAAAGGCCGGTAAAACACATGGATATTAACAACAAGGCACGCATTCACTGGGCATGCCGCCGCGGTATGCGCGAGCTGGATATCGCCATCATGCCGTTCTTTGAACACGAATATGACACCCTGAACGAGACGGACAAACAGCTGTTCGTCCGCCTGCTGGAGTGTGACGATCCGGATCTGTTCAACTGGCTGATGAATCACGGCGCGCCGCAGGACAATGAATTGCAGCGCATGGTTACCCTGATTCAGACGCGAAATAAAGACCGTGGCCCAGTGGCGATGTGATATCCGGGTCTCCTGGCGGACGCAATTACTCTCCCTGTTCCTGCATGGCGGGCTGATCCTGCTGGTGCTGCTGGCCCCGTGGCCGGAAGGTTACCTGCTGGTGTGGCTGACGCTGGTGGTGCTGCTGGTGTTCCAGTGCATCCGCAGCCAGAAAAATATCTCGGCGCGGCACGGGGAGATGGTGTTTCTGGCGCCTGCGCACCTGCGCTGGAAACAGCGTGAATGGCTGGTGGTGCGCCCGCCGTGGCTGATGCGCAGCGGCATGATCCTGACGCTGCAACCGCTGGCGGACGGCACGCGCCTGCCGTTCTGGCAGCGCCGCCGCCAACGGCTGTGGCTCGCCTCAGACGCCCTGACGCCCGCGGCGTGGCGGCACCTTTGCCTCTATGCACGCCAGCAGGGCAGCGCCCCGCACGGGGCCGACAACCACAGCCCCTGAACGGCATGACAGACCTGAACGGGATTACAGTCCTGATCGGCGTTACAGTCCTGAACGGGATTACAGTCCTGAACAGTGTTACAGCAGTGGGGCCATCTCCTCGAGGATCTGTTCGCACCACTGCTGGAGGCGTTCGTCGCTCAGCTCATACTGGTTCACCTCATCCAGCGCCAGCCCGACAAAGTGTTTGCCGTCCGGCGTCACGGCTTTGGGGCTGGTGAACTCAAAGCCCTCGGTGGGCCAGTAGCCGATAAAATGCACGCCTTTCGGTTTCAGCTGGTCATGCAGCAGGCCGAGGGCATCCAGGAACCATTCGCCATAGCCGAGCTGGTCGCCCATGCCGTACATGGCGACAATTTTGCCTTTCAGGCTCAGGGTCACCAATTGGTTCCAGACGGCTTCCCAGTCCTCCTGGATTTCGCCGAAGTCCCAGGTCGGGATGCCGAGGATCAGTACCGGGTATTCTTCCATCAGTTTGGGGTCGGCATCGCGCAGGTTGTGCAGGTCAACCAGCTCCTCGCCCAGGATGTCGCGGATCTTTTCCGCGGCCATTTCGGTGTAACAGGTGCTTGAACCGTAAAACAGACCAATCTTCATCTTTATGTTGCCATTTGGTTACTGAATTGCAGATAAGGTGAGTGTATCAGATTTGCCCCACTATTTTGCCCGGCGATAAGGCATAATGGCGGGCGAATTCACCTCATTCCGGGAGCCGGTGTGACAGAGCATGAGCACGATCACAGCCTGATTGAACAGTTTCTTGATGCCCTCTGGCTGGAGCGCAATCTGGCACAGAATACCCTTGATTCCTACCGTCTGGATCTCCAGGCGCTGGCCGCCTGGCTGCATCACCATCAGGCCGGGCTGCTGAGCGCCGATGCCCCGGCGTTACAGGCGTTTCTGGCCGAGCGGGTGGAGGGCGGCTACAAGGCCAGCAGCTCGGCGCGCCTGCTCAGCGCCATGCGCCGTTTGTTCCAGTACCTCTACCGTGAAAAGCAGCGCAGCGATGACCCGACAGCGCTGCTCTCGTCACCCAAGCTGCCGCAGCGGCTGCCGAAAGATCTCAGCGAGGCGCAAATCGAGGCGCTGTTGCAGGCGCCCAGCACCGAAAACCCGCTGGAACTGCGCGACAAAGCGATGCTGGAGCTGCTCTACGCCACCGGGTTGCGCGTCTCGGAGCTGGTGGGGCTGACGCTGAGCGACGTCAGCCTGCGGCAGGGCGTGGTGCGGGTGATCGGCAAAGGGAATAAGGAGCGGCTGGTGCCGCTGGGCGAAGAGGCCGTGCACTGGCTGGAGAATTACCTGGAGTTTGGCCGCCCGTGGCTGCTGAACGGCCAGGCGCTCGACATCCTGTTCCCCAGCAACCGCAGCCAGAAAATGACGCGCCAGACCTTCTGGCATCGCATCAAGCACTATGCGATCCTTGCCGGCATTGACAGTGAGCGGCTGTCGCCCCACGTGTTGCGCCACGCTTTCGCCACCCATCTGCTGAACCACGGTGCGGATTTGCGGGTCGTACAGATGTTGCTGGGCCACAGCGATCTCTCCACCACCCAGATTTACACCCATGTGGCGACGGAACGGCTGAAACAGCTTCACCAACAGCATCACCCCCGCGCCTGAGTGCCGGGTGAACCCATCAGGATATGCACAAGGAACTGACCATGAAAAACCATTTTGTGTCGCTGGCACTGCTGACCGCCGTGTTGTGCGGCAGCGCGCAGGCGGACGATGCCGCCATCAAAGCCAGCCTGAAAGGGCTGGGCGTGCAGCATGTTGAGATTTTGCCTGCGCCGGTGGCCGGGCTGAAAACGGTACTCACTGAAAATGGCGTGCTTTACACCACGGACGATGGCCGTTACATGGTGCAGGGGCCGCTGTATGACGTCAGCGGCAAGCAGCCGGTCAACATCACCAACCGCCTGCTGCTGGACAAGCTGAACAAGCTTGAGCCGGAGATGATCGTCTATAAAGCCGCCCAACAGAAACACGTGATCACGGTGTTTACCGACATCACCTGTGGCTATTGCCATAAGCTGCATGAGCAGATGAAAGAGTATAACGATCTGGGCATTACCGTGCGCTACCTGGCGTTCCCGCGCCAGGGGCTGGACTCGGTGACCGAGAAAAAGATGCAGGCCATCTGGTGTGTCGCTGACCGCAAGAAAGCGTTTGATGACGCCATGCGCGGCGAGGCCATTTCCCCGGCGACCTGCGACACTGACATCGCCCGCCACTTTGAGCTGGGCGTGCAGTTCGGCGTCTCCGGTACCCCGGCTATCGTGCTGGAAAACGGCAGTATGGTGCCGGGTTACCAGCCGCCAAAAGAGATGGCCGCGATGCTGGATGCCCAGAAATCCGCACAAAATTAAAGAACGGTGGTAAGCCCTGAGTGATCATGCAAACAACCCTCCGCCGCCGTGAGGCGGCCCCGGCCGACGGCCTGCCCGCAGACCTCAACCCGCTGTTGCGCCGGCTTTATGCCGCGCGCGGCGTCCGTGCCCCGCAGGAGCTGGAGCGCGGCGTGCGCGGCCTGCTCAGCTACCAGCAACTGAGCGGTATTGAGCGGGCGGTCGCGCTGCTGCAACAGGCGCTGGCTGACCGGCGGCGCATCATGGTGGTCGGTGATTTCGATGCCGACGGCGCCACCAGTACCGCGCTGACGGTGCTGGCGCTGCGCAGCATGGGCGGCAGCGAGGTGAATTATCTGGTGCCGAACCGCTTCGATGACGGGTACGGCCTCAGCCCGGAAGTGGTGGAACAGGCCGCGGCGCGCGGCGCGGAGCTGATCCTCACCGTCGACAACGGCATCTCTTCCCATGCGGGCGTTGACCTGGCGCACCAGAAAGGGATTCAGGTGCTGGTCACCGATCACCACCTGCCGGGCGAGACGCTGCCCGCAGCAGAGGCGATCATCAACCCGAACCTGGCCGACTGCGATTTCCCCTCGAAATCCCTGGCTGGGGTCGGCGTCGCGTTCTACCTGATGCTGGCGCTGCGCAGTGCGCTGCGTGACGCCGGCTGGTTTGCCCAGCGCGGCCTGAAAGAGCCGAACCTCGCGGAGCTGCTCGACCTGGTGGCGCTCGGCACGGTGGCGGACGTGGTGCCGCTGGATGCCAACAACCGCATCCTGGTGTTCCAGGGGCTGAACCGCATCCGTGCCGGGAAATGCCGCCCCGGCATCCGTGCGCTGCTGGAAGTCTCCGGGCGTGAGGCGCGCACCCTGGCGGCCAGCGACCTCGGTTTCGGCCTCGGGCCGCGGCTGAACGCGGCCGGGCGGCTGGATGATATGTCGATCGGCGTGGCGCTGCTGCTCAGTGACGACATCGGGCAGGCGCGCGCGCTGGCCAACGATCTTGATGCGCTGAACCAGACGCGGCGCGAGATCGAACAGGGGATGCAGGCTGAGGCGCTGGTGCTGTGTGACCAGCTTGAGCGCACCACCACCGAGCTGCCCTACGGGCTGGCGATGTACCACCCGGAGTGGCATCAGGGCGTGGTCGGCATTCTCGCCTCGCGCATCAAAGAGCGCTTCAACCGGCCGGTGATCGCCTTTGCCCCGGCGGGCGAGGGGGTGCTGAAAGGCTCCGGCCGCTCGATTGCCGGGCTGCACATGCGCGATGCGCTGGAACGGCTCGACACCCTGCACCCCGGCCTGATGATGAAGTTCGGCGGCCACGCGATGGCGGCCGGGCTGTCACTGGAGGAGGCGCAGTTTGAGCGCTTCCGCGACTGCTTTGCGGAACTGGTGGGCGAGTGGCTCGACCCAAGCCAGCTGGAAGGGGTGGTCTGGTCAGACGGTGAACTCGCGCCGCAGCAGATGACGCTGGACACCGCCGAACTGCTGCGTGAAGGCGGGCCGTGGGGGCAGGCGTTCCCGGAGCCGACGTTTGACGGCATGTTCCGCATCCTGCAACAGCGGCTGGTGGGTGAGCGCCACCTCAAGCTGATGGTGGAGCCGCTGGGCGGCGGCCCGCTGCTGGACGGCATCGCGTTCAACATCGACACCACCCTCTGGCCCGACAGCAGCGTGCGTGAAGTGCAGCTCGCGTACAAGCTCGACGTCAATGAATTCCGCGGCAACCGTAACGTGCAATTATTAATCCAGCATCTGTGGCCGCGCTGAGCGGCCGCAGGGCGGGAAAGCGCGCCAGAAATCGGCGCAACTTGCTATAAACCGGCAGCCAGATCCGCTAGAATTACCGGTTCGAATGGCATTCCGTCATCTGCGACACTAACGTAAGACTTAAAAACCATGTTTGAAATTAATCCGGTAAAAAATCGAATTCAGGACCTGTCTGCACGGACAGCGGTCCTGAGGGGGTATCTTTGACTACGATGCCAAGAAAGAGCGACTGGAAGAAGTAAACGCCGAGCTGGAACAGCCCGACGTCTGGAACGAGCCTGAACGCGCCCAGGCGCTGGGCAAAGAGCGCGCCTCACTGGAAGCGATCGTCGAGACCCTCGACCAGCTGAACCAGGGGCTGGAAGATGTCAGCGGCCTGCTGGAGCTGGCGGTGGAAGCCGAGGACGAGGACACCTTCAACGAAGCGGTTGAAGAGCTGGACGGGCTGGACGGCAAGCTGCAACAGCTTGAGTTCCGCCGCATGTTCTCCGGTGAATATGACAGCGCCGACTGCTACCTGGACATCCAGGCCGGTTCCGGCGGCACCGAAGCCCAGGACTGGGCCAGCATGCTGGTGCGTATGTACCTGCGCTGGGCCGAGGCCAAAGGCTTCAAGACTGAAATCATCGAAGAATCCGACGGTGACGTGGCCGGGCTGAAATCCGCCACCATCAAGATCATCGGCGACTACGCCTTTGGCTGGTTGCGCACGGAGACCGGCGTTCACCGTCTGGTGCGTAAAAGCCCGTTTGACTCCGGCGGCCGCCGCCACACCTCCTTCAGCTCCGCGTTCGTCTACCCGGAAGTGGAAGAGGACATCGATATCGAGATCAACCCGGCAGACCTGCGCATTGACGTCTACCGTGCCTCCGGCGCGGGCGGCCAGCACGTTAACCGGACGGAATCCGCGGTGCGTATCACCCACATTCCGACCGGCACGGTCACCCAGTGCCAGAACGACCGCTCCCAGCATAAAAACAAAGATCAAGCGATGAAGCAGATGAAGGCGAAGCTGTATGAGCTTGAGATGCAAAAGAAAAATGCTGAGAAACAGGCGATGGAAGAGAACAAATCTGACATCGGCTGGGGCAGCCAGATCCGCTCTTATGTGCTGGATGATGCCCGCATCAAGGATCTGCGCACCGGCGTTGAGACACGTAATACCCAGGCCGTGCTGGACGGTGACCTGGACAAATTCATTGAGGCAAGTTTGAAAGCCGGGTTATAAGGAACCAAAATGTCTGAGCAACAACCCCAAGGCGCAGATCAGGCGCAGGAACTCAACAGCGAACTGAAGGCGCGCCGCGAAAAGCTGGCCGCCCTGCGCGAAAAAGGCGTGGCGTTCCCGAATGATTTCCGTCGTGACAGCACCTCCGACACCCTGCACGCAGAGTATGACAGCAAAGAGAACGACGAGCTGGAAACCCTGGGTGTGGAAGTCACCGTCGCCGGCCGGATGATGACCCGCCGCATTATGGGCAAGGCGTCGTTCGCCACCCTGCAGGATGTCGGCGGCAAGATTCAGATCTACGTGTCACGTGATGATCTGGCGGAAGGCGTCTACAACGAGCAGTTCAAGAAGTGGGATCTGGGCGACATCATCGGCGCACGCGGCACGCTGTTCAAAACCAAAACCGGCGAGCTGTCGATCCACTGTACCGAACTGCGTTTGCTGACCAAAGCCCTGCGCCCGTTGCCGGACAAATTCCACGGCCTGGCCGATCAGGAAACCCGCTACCGCCAACGTTACCTTGACCTGATCGCCAATGATGAATCGCGCCACACCTTCAAGGTGCGTTCGCAGATCATGTCCGGCATCCGGACCTTCATGGTGGAGCACGGCTTCATGGAAGTCGAAACGCCGATGATGCAGGTGATCCCGGGCGGTGCGTCAGCGCGCCCGTTCATCACCCACCATAACGCGCTCGACATCGACATGTACCTGCGTATCGCGCCGGAACTCTACCTGAAGCGCCTGGTGGTCGGCGGGTTCGAACGCGTGTTCGAAATCAACCGTAACTTCCGTAACGAAGGGGTCTCCCCGCGCCACAACCCTGAGTTCACCATGATGGAACTCTACATGGCGTACGCGGATTACCGTGACCTGATCGTCCTGACCGAAAACCTGTTCCGCACCCTGGCGCAGAGCGTGCTGGGCACCACCGTGGTGCCGTATGGCGAGCAGGAGTTCGATTTCGGCAAGCCGTTCGACAAGCTGACGATGAAAGAAGCGATCCAGAAATACCGCCCGGAAACCAACCTGGCCGACCTGGATGATTTCGACAAAGCCGTCGCCATTGCCCACTCCCTCGGCATCAAGGTCGAGAAGAGCTGGGGCCTGGGCCGGGTGGTCACGGAGATCTTCGAAGAGACCGCTGAAAGCCACCTGATCCAGCCGACCTTCATCACCGAATACCCGGCGGAAGTCTCGCCGCTGGCGCGCCGCAACGACGAAAACCCGGAGATCACCGATCGTTTCGAGTTCTTCATCGGCGGCCGCGAAATCGGCAACGGCTTCTCGGAGCTGAACGATGCAGAAGATCAGGCGGAGCGTTTCCAGCAGCAGGTGAATGCCAAAGATGCCGGTGATGACGAAGCGATGTTCTACGACGAAGATTACGTCACCGCACTGGAGCACGGCCTGCCGCCGACCGCGGGTCTCGGCATCGGTATCGACCGCATGGTGATGCTGTTCACCAACAGCCATACCATCCGCGACGTGATTCTGTTCCCGGCGATGCGCCCGCAGAAATAACCTGCTGTTCTGTTCTGAAAGGGCGCTCCGGCGCTCTTTTTTATGCCTGTTATCTGGCGTGAGTGATGTGTTATGACCAGGCCTGATATTTTGTTATGGGCTAAATGATAGGAATAACAGTGCCTTAGTGTGACGCTGGTCAGACACGTTCAGACAAGGGGCACATCATGGCAACACAACTACCGTCCGGCCTGCATCTGGCTGCCAGCGCAATTGACGTCAATAGCTGGTACCAGCCGGCCACCCTGACCTTCAGCAACCGCGGCACGCAGCCGCTGGATCTCAATCAGGCCGAGCTCTGTTTTACCGCCAACGGCAGCATCGACCACTATGCGCCGGTGGGCGGCAGCCTGATGCCCGGCAAAACGCCGGATATCACCTTTATCGATGAATGGCCGCTGAAACACAGCCGGGTGGTGCTGGATAACGGCGGGCCGCTGCTGCTGGCACCGGGAAAGCAGGGCACGCTGGTGTTCAACCTGGCGGCCAGCCAGATCCCGTTTGAGGTGAGCCACTGGACGCTGACGCTGGCGTCCGGCGAAGCCAGCGGGCCGGTAGCGCCTGCGGAGCCGGACGCGCCCGCCGAGCCTGAGGAGCAGCCGCCGGCCGACGATTTCCTGCCGGAGTTGCCGGATGAACCCGCGTTACCGGATGAACCCGCGTTACCGGATGAACCCGCGTTACCGGACGAGCCGGCCGTGCCGGAGGAACCCGTCTTGCCGGACGAGCCGGATGAAGAGACGCCCATCACGCCGCCAACCCCCAGCGGCAACCCGGCCGAGGCCAGCGTGGCCGTCAGCGTCAGCGGGCTCTCCTCGAACAGTTGGTACCAGAAAGTCACCTTCACCCTCACCAATACCTGCCAACAGATGATTGACCTGGCGCAGGCAAAAATTGAGTTTATGGCCACCGGCCACCCCGATGAGTACAGCCCGTTCAGCGGCACACTCTTCTCCGGCACCGCGCCCACCGTCACGCGTGACGGTGGCTGGCCGCTGGAGAAAAACACGCTGGTGCTGCCGTCGGGCGGCAAAATGAGCCTCGCCCCCGGTGCCACCGGCACCCTGAGCTTCAGCCTGAGTGCCACCCAGACCCCGGTCACACTGGGCGACGTGCATGTCACGCTGGTCAATGACCCGGCACGGCAGGGTGAACTGGTGATCGCCACCCCCGCCAGCCCGCTGGCCGGTTTCCCGCCGCCGCAGGTGATCCTGACGGACCCCGAAGGCAACCGCGAGACGCATACCCTGCAATGGAACAGTGCGCAGCGCATCAAAAGCCTGAGCTATGGGCGTTACAGCCTGCAACTGCCGGTGCTGGAGAACCAGGAAGCGAGCCTGACGCCGCAACAGCCGCAGCTCACGATCACGCTGTCAGCAAGTAATTCGCCTTACCATGCGACGCTGGCCTACCATCCGCCACGGATTTTCGCGTCTGCCGCGCTCTCCCTGATGAGCAACAACAGCATCAAACAGGGCAACATCGGCATTACGCTGACTCAGGCCGGGCAAACGGTCGCGGGCGACCATCGCCTGACATTCGGCACGCCGCTGACCATTAACAAACTGACGCATCAGGTGGCCTGCCAGGTAAAAATCATCACCACCAGCATCAACAACACCGAGTTCTCCGGCCTGACGGCGCTGACCTCGTTTATCCCGAATAAAAACAACGTGCTGCCGGTTACCGTGGACTACCAGACCCGGCGGCTCAATACCGGCAATATGATCAAGGCCACGCTTCAGGCCGGTGGGCTGCCCTCCGGCAGCCATAAACTTAACGTCTCGTTGATAAGCCCGGACGGCACGACCCAGTACTATTTCACCCTGAACGGCACAGGCAAGCTGGCGGTGCCTTATCCGCTGGCGGCGGGCGATTACCTCATCAGCGCCGAGAAACTGACGCTGAACGGCCGCAGTTATCTGCCGGTACGCGGGGCAAAGGTCACGGTGTCGGCCGGCAACGCCGCGTTGCAACTGGCGTTTGAACAGGGGGTGGAACTGCAGGTACGCGGCTGGCCCGATTACCTGGCCCACGGCGGCGTGACGGTCAACGCCAATGCCTCCGTCACGGCCTACAGCGGCGTGCCGGTCAGCGCCATTTTCAAATATGACGGCTTTGACGGCGGCGGTGACCCGATCCCGGCGGCGGAAGTGGATAAAAACGGCGACGGCTACCTCGACCTCGACAGCCTGCCGGTGCACCGCACCTGTGACGTCGCCCGTAAAATTGCGCAGGAAGCGAACCGCCCGGTGATGCCGGTGATGGTGGTGTACACCGCCAACGCCAGCGGCGGCAGCGCCCTGCCGGATCTCCAGGATGAGCAGCGGCTGCGCAACCATTTCGGCAGCTTTATCACCCAGTGCGTGGCGGCGCAGAGTTACAAAGACGCGGCGCACCCGGTACCGGTGACCTTTGTGCTGAACCCCGATTTCCTTGGTGCGATGCAGCAGGAGCCTCATGGATACATGGTGGTGCGCGGGCTGGGCAGCGTGAAGGTCAACAGCCTGTTGCAGAGTGCAGTACGGGATCTCCAGCCGCTGTTGCGGTTCAGCACGCCGCTGTTGCCGACCTTCAGTGATGATCTGTACGGTTACCTGCAGGCGATTAACTTTATCGTGCGGCATTTTGCGCCGGATGTGCCGTTTGGCTGGCAGACCAACGTCTGGGCGACCGGCACCGCCGACTGGGTGCTGCGGGAGAACGTGGACGCGCGCGAACATGCCAATGCGGTGGTGGATTTCATCAACGAACTGCGTGTCTACCAGGGCCAGTACGCGCCGGATTTCATTGTGTTTGATAAGTTCGAACGTGACTGCTTCAGCCCGGACGCGCTGGCGCACTACGGCTGGAACGCGTCAAGCTGGCTCAACTACCTGAAGCTGGTGAAATACACCGCGGCCGGGCTGAACAAACCGGCGATGATCTGGCAGATCCCCGGCGGCCACATGCCGACGGAAGAGGAGGGCACCAGCCTGATCCCCAGCACGCACTTTGCCTCCGGCGGCACCTTCTTTATGGGCGACGAGCGCATCGGCAAGGAGGTGTCCACGATTTACGCCGGGCTGCGCAACACGGCGATAAACCCGGTGAACTATGGCGTCAGCCGGGTGGGGGAGTTCCTGCAACGTGACAACGGCTACGACTGGTCGCAGCAGCAGGTCTACAACCTGCCGGACTACAACATCTTCTCGATATTGTGGGGCGGCGGCTCGACGGTCAGCATCACCACTATCCACTCCAACGGTGACGACGGCGGCTGGCTGGCAGAGAAAATGCGCGCCTACTACCAGGCACCCTGCTACTTTGCGAAATAGGTTTTTATACCAAAATGGACTGACTGCTCAAAACACCGCCAATTGGCGGTGTTTTACTGCTTGTCACTCAGCGAGTTAGGGTTATAATGCCCAACGCACACCGACGCGGGTGTAGTTCAATGGTAGAACGGCAGCTTCCCAAGCTGCATACGAGGGTTCGATTCCCTTCACCCGCTCCAAAAACACTTCCGGCACCACCTTCTGAAATTCTGACAAACCCAGTGATAGCAAGGCTGCAAATACGGCTGATTCGTTTGTTGTTATCCGCTGGCAATTTGTGCCAAATCCCTAAAAAAAGAGTAACACCCCCTGAAAAGCTTCCGGTCATTGCTTTATCCCCTGCTAAAAAGTGCATTTCATTTTATAGATAATTAATTATTATTTAATTTCAGGTGAAGTGTTAACGTATAAATCCTGCTGTAATAATATCATCTCAAGACTATTTCAAAAAATATTGATCGTTTTTACCGATCGGTTTGCCAGATATTGATCTGTACAACCAATTATCTTTATCGTTTTGGCTTGGTTAATATCGCTCAGAATATTCTGGTGTCATTATTTTATGGTTTCCTTCAATTGGCGGGGTTTAATTAATCCTGGCGCGGCTTCTTATATTTATGATTTATAGGAGAGGCGTGATTATTCATAATCAGTGATGGCGATAATGCAGAGAAAATGGCGCGCAGAGGCGCAGGGTGCGGAGACTGTCCGGTGTCTCAGTGCCTCGTTACCCTCACAAGAAATAAAAAACATATTGGTCATTAAGTTACGTCATTTTGGTGATGTGCTGCTGATGACGCCGCTTTTACGCACATTGAAAATGCATTATCCCCACGGAGTAATAAATGTCTTAGTTTATGACGGCACGGAGGTAATGTTGGCGGGAAATAAGGATGTTTATCTGTGCTATACCGTAGACCGGCAGTTAAAACATCAGGGGGTTAAAGCGCAATGGCGAGGCGAAAAAGCACTCTGGAATAGTCTGAGTATAATGCGCTACGATCTGGTTATTAATCTTTCCGATCAGTGGCGCGCAGCCCTTTATTGCCTGTTACTTAAACCGGCATTCAGTCTCGGTTTTCGCTGGCCAAGGAGAAATAACATATTCTGGCGCAAATGCCATCACCAATTAGTTGATACCCACGGCTATCACCAGCACCATACGGTGCTAAATAATCTCTCTGTGCTCCAGCCTTTGGCGATTTCGCCGCTTAATACGCAGGTGAGTATGTGTTGGCGGAAGGAGGATGCAGATTATATCGACCGGCTGCTGCATCGCTACCATCTGCGGGACTATGTACTGATTCACCCCGGCGCACGCTGGGCATTCAAAACCTGGTCAACGGCGGCTTTCTCTGCGCTGATCAATCACCTTTCCCGTCAGGGGCGACGTATCGTATTAACCGGCGGGCGCTCGCAGGAAGAGGGTGAAAAGGCTGCCGCCATTCTGGCCGGGCTGACATCGCCCGAACATGTGGTAAACCTGACGGGCCGGTTGGAAATGCCGGAACTGGCGGTAGTGATTAGCCGCGCCCGGTTGTTTATCGGCGTGGATTCCGCACCTATGCACATGGCTGCGGCGCTCTCTACGCCCTCTGTGGTGCTGTTTGGCCCCAGTAATGTCGCGCAATGGCACCCCTGGCAGGCACCGCATACGCTGCTGTGGGCTGGCGATTACCGGCCGCTGCCGCGGCCGGATGAGGTTGATACCGCCACGCCGGAGCGCTATCTGGACGCGATCCCGGTCAGTGACGTGATCCGGGCTGTGGATCAGTGGCTGGTGCCGGCGTTGCCCGCTGTTTCTTCCCGTCGCCGCGCCGGCGTGCTGACCGTGTGAGATAAAAAATGAATGTGATGACTATGCCTGCCCGGCCGCTTTGTACAGAGCGGCAAACGCTGCGGTATGCGGCCGCAGGGCTGCTTGGGTTCTCTCTGCCGGTATCCAATTTGCTGATGAATATCGCACTGGTGCTGGCTGCACTTTGTGTGCTGACGACCCGTGACAGGGTGTCATGGCGTGGACTGGCGCGGCAGCCACTGGTCTGGTTACCGGCGTTGATATTTGTGCTGCTGGCCTTGTCGTTGCTGGTTTCTTCGCACGTTTACGGGCCTGTGATGGTGGGAAAATATAAAAAGCTGTTATACGTGCTGCCGCTGGCACTGTTTTTTCTGCTGCACCTCAAGTTAAGCACCACTTTTATCCGGGGGTTTTTGCTGGCAAACGGGATCATTCTGGGATTGAGCCTGCTGGGAGGGCTTTTTCACCTGCTCCCCTTATGGATTAACCCGGTTAATCCCACCGTGTTTAAACTGCATATTACGCAGAACTTTTTTATGGCGTTGTCACTGATCTTTTGGCTGGACTACGCCCGGCAAAGCCATGGCCGCAGGCGCATTGCTTACCTGCTGCTGGCGCTGTTTGCCGGAGGCAACGTGATGTTTATGGTGCAGGGTCGCACAGGGTATGTGGCATTGGCGGCAGGTGGCGGTATTTGGTTATTACTGTCACTGCGGCCGCGTCAGGCATTGATCAGCGTGGCGGCGGCCTGTATGGCAATCTGCTTGCTGTTTACGGTACCTAACCGGGCTGCTGAGCGGCTGAGCCTGGGGGTAGAGGAGATTCAACGCTGCCTGACCTCCTCCGGCGACGCCGCCTTTTTTGCCTGTAAAAGTTCGATGGGGCAGCGGCTGGTCTTTATTCTGCATTCTGCGCAGTTAATCCGGCAGGCACCTTTATTGGGCCACGGTGCAGGCGCATTCAGCTATGGCCGGGCAGATATTCATTACATGGTGTATAACCCGCATAACCAATATCTGCTGGATACAGTGCAGTGCGGCGCCGTGGGCCTGATGCTCTTTCTGCTATGGATGTTCAGGTTCGCTCAGTCAGCGTGGCACTGTGCGCCGGGTGCAAAGAATGTCCTGCTGGCGGTGCTGGCCAGCTATATGGGCTGCCATCTGTTTAATGCCTTTTTGCTGGATTCTGCGGAAGGGCACCTGTTTGTGATTCTGACGGCAATGCTCGCCGCAAAACAAGCACGCACTGCCGGCAGAACTGTCAGCCCGGGAGCCGCCACAGCAAGGGAGAAAGAGGCGCCGTGAGCGCCGCTTTTCCTCTGTGCCCTGGTTGTTACCCCGTCCCCTTATTTCCCCCTTCCGCCTTGCAATCTGTGTCAATGCACTATACTGAAAACAGCGTAACGCTTTGCATAACCGTGTGAGGTATATCGAATTTTTAGCGTCAGGCTGCGGCCTGGCCCCCATTCTCAGGCGAGATTCGCCGTCAGATAACAGGAGACAGACCCATGACAAACCGTCCTACTCCCCCACAACCTGAACAGCAGCAAACCGTACCGGGCACCATTTTTGACATGAAACCGGCCCCGGATCATGGTGAAACCAGCTACCAAGGCTCCGGCCGCCTGGCGGGCAAAAAAGCCATTATCACCGGCGGTGACTCCGGCATCGGCCGGGCGGTGGCGATTGCCTACGCCCGTGAAG
The DNA here is from genome assembly GCF_018257325.1 of Nissabacter archeti. NCBI lineage: Bacteria > Pseudomonadati > Pseudomonadota > Gammaproteobacteria > Enterobacterales > Yersiniaceae > Nissabacter > Nissabacter archeti. The sequence goes on along the minus strand of NZ_JAERKB010000018.1, from coordinate 19,072 downwards.
GGGCAGATGTGCTGATCTCCTATCTGAACGAGCATGAAGACGCCAAAGACACCGCACGGCTGGTGGAAGAGGCCGGGCAGAAAGCGGTACTGGTGCCGGGTGATTTAACGGAAGCCGAGCATTGCCGCGCCGTGGTCGACAAAGCGGTAGAAGCGTTTGGCCGTATCGACATCATCGTGAATAACGCCGCCTTCCAGATGGTGCGCCAGTCGCTGGATGAGATCAGCGAGGAAGAGTTCGACCGCACGATGAAAACCAACATCTATGCGATGTTCCGCATCGTAAAAGCGGCCGTGCCGCATATGCCGCAAGGCAGTTCGATCATCAGCACCACGTCGATCAACGCTGACCAGCCGAAACCGATGCTGGTGGCCTACTCCGCCACAAAATCTGCCATCCTGAATATGTCCGGCAGCCTGGCACAGTTGCTGGCTGAAAAGGGCATCCGCTCCAACACCGTGGCCCCCGGCCCGATCTGGACGCCGCTTATCCCGGCTACCATGCCGGCTGATCAGGTCAAAGAACTGGGCAGCGCCATGCCGATCAAACGTGTCGGGCAACCGGCCGAACTGGCTGCACCATATGTGATGCTGGCCAGCGACGAAGCGAGCTACATCTCCGGTGCCAACATCGCCGTGACAGGTGGCCAGCCCATTATCTGATAACAGCGGGAGGTACGCATGAAGGCTTATCCTTTATCGCTGACCCTGCCGCTCGCCACCCATATTTTTGGCGGGCATAACATCAGGGAAAAATTGGGCAAGGCAGGGCTGCCGGACGGCCGTATCGCTGAAACCTGGGAGGTCAGCGATGTTGACGGCATGATCGCCACGGTGAAAAACGGGGAACTGGCCGGCCAGACCCTGCGTGAACTCACCGAACGTTATCCCGATCATCTGGTCGCGCCCGGCTGGCGCGGCCCCCATTTTCCGTTGCTGACCAAGTTTATCGACGGCAACGGGATGTTGCCGGTGCACCTGCATGCCAATGATGAGGCCGCGGCCCGGCTTGAAGGCCAGCCAAACGGCAAAACCGAGGCGTGGCACATCCTCTGGGCGGCAGAAGGGGCGACCTGCCTGCTGGGCGTCAAACCGGGCGTTGACCGGGCGACGCTGCGCAGTGCGCTGCTCGACGGCGACTACGATGCGGTGATGTACCGCTACCCGGTACGCGCCGGGGACACCTTCTATGTGCCGGGCGGCATGTTGCATTCGTTTGGGCCGGACACGCTGATCTATGAGATCGAGCAGACCTCCAACATTCAGCAGCATGCGATGCCGTGGAACATGGAGGATGGCTCGCGCCTTGCCAGGGCAACCCAGGAGAAAAACATCGACGCGCTGCTCGACGAACTGCGCCCGGCGCTGGTGTCATTGCCGTATCCGGGCCTGCTGCGTGAAGAGACGCCCGCCTGCCGACGGGTGATGTGTTGTGCCGGGCCCTATTTTGCGCTGGAGCGCTGGCGCATCGCGTCGGAATACGCGTACACCTTCGGCAGCGTGCGGCTGGTGTCTAACATCGGCGAGCCGTGCGAACTGGAGGCCAATGGCGAGCGCTACCCGCTGGAGCGGGCAGAGAGCCTGCTGCTGCCGGCGGCCCTGAAACAGGTGACGTTCCACGGCCCCGGCGAGGTGCTGGTGGGGTATGTGCCGGATCTGGAAAACGAGGTGCGTGCACCCTTGCGTGCACAAGGGTGTGACGACCAGACCATCCGGTTGTTGGGAGATGTGTGGGATGAGCGGCGCTGACAGCGGCCGCCGCCCGTAAACAAGCTAACCAAAGGAGCAGATATGAGCGCCAGTTATAAAGTGGTCTTTGAGCGTCAGGACGGCAGCCATGCCAGTGCGGAAGAGTTGGTTATCGTGAGTGAACAGGAACTCACGGACAAAAGCCCGGAAGTGCTGGAGCAGGCGAAACAGAAAACCGGCGGTAAAGAGGTGAAAATCATCTCCGTGGTGCCGGTTCCCTGAGTTTTATCCCTGAGCCGGTGGCGTTACAGCCAGCCGGACAGGGCCTCGCGCGCCCGGAGCTGTTGGTAAGCCGGGCGCGCAGTTAACCGCTCTGCATACGCCTTCAGCCGCGGCCATTGTGTCGCCGGTCTGGCCATCTCGCGTGACCGGTACATCAGCATCACCGCCATAAGATCCACCGTGGAAAGGGCATCACCCACCAGATATTCCCCGTTGCGGCTCAGTTGGGCATCCAGGGTTTCCCACGCCTGTTCAATCCGCTGCTGAGCCCGTTGCCGCACGGTTGGGGCCAGTTCAGCCGCACCATCCTGGTCGGCATAAAACCAGTCGCGCATCGCGGGCAACAGCGTATTGGCGAAGAAGATCATCGTCTCCAGCCACACCGCACGGTGCTCACTGCCCGGCAGCGGGGCCAGCCCGCCCTCCGGGTGGCGCTCGGCCAGCAGCATCAGCAGCGCGCTGGACTCACACACCGTTTCGCCGTCAACAAACAGCGCCGGGACGCGGCCCAACGGGCTGATTTTGCGGTACTCACGCGAATGCTGTTCACCCTCATGTAACTTGACCCACACGGCGTCAAACGGCACGCCCAACTCCAGCAACATCCAGTGCACCGCCATACTGGTCGAACCCGGCGAATAAAAAAGAACATAATTCATGGTGCACACCTCTGAGAATAGTGAATCCACCGTAACAGCCGGGGTGGCCGCGGCGCAAGGCGGGCGGGGCAGATTTCACCCGGCAGCCGCAACGGCTTCCCCAGTGCAGTAAATTGCATAATGCAAGTGACTCCGGTAAAGTGACTTTCATTATGCAAGTGAGGTAATGATGAAACGCAAAAATTTAAGCGGGGAGCGCTGCCCGATTGCGCGCAGCCTGGAGCGCGTCGGTGAGTGGTGGAGCCTGCTGATTATCCGCGATGCGCTCCACGGGCTCTGCCGCTTTGATGAGTTCCAGCAGAGCCTGGCGATTGCGCCGAACATCCTTAGCCGCCGGCTGGCAACACTGGTCGAAAACGGGTTGCTGGAAAAGCACCCCTACAACACCCGGCCGCTGCGCTATGAATACCGGCTGACCGACGCCGGGCGCGGGCTGGAGCCGGTGTTGTTCACGCTGTTGCAGTGGGGCAATACCCATTTCTCGCCGGAAGGGGCCAGCATTTTGCTGGCGGAGCGCACGACCGGCACGTTGGTGGAACCTACACTGTTTGATCAGGTTCACCAGAAACCCATCAGCCTGGCTACCCACCAGCTGGTGGCAGGCCCGGCAGCCGATGGGAAAATGGCTGCCCGACTCGCGCGGGCTGCCGCACAGCATCAGGCTGATTCAGCCACAAAGGAGAACACACCATGAGTTTGCAACGCATTGTCGTGACCGGCATGGGGATCGTCTCCCCGCTGGGTTGTGGGGTAGGGCCGGTCTGGCAACGCCTGCTGGCAGGGGCGTCCGGTATCCGGCCGCTGGCGGAAGAGGTGGTGGCCGATCTGCCGGTGAAAATCGGCGGCGTAGTGCCGACCCTCGCTGAAGACCCGGAAGCCGGGTTTGATGTGGATCAGGCGGTGCCGGTCAAAGAGCAGAAGAAGATGGACCGCTTTATCACTTTCGCGCTGGGTGCCGCCAAAGAGGCGCTGGCGCAGGCGGGCTGGCAGCCGGAGACCGACGCGCAGCGTGAACGCACCGCCACCGTCATCGCCTCCGGTATCGGCGGCTTCCCGGCGATTGCCAACGCGGTGACCACCACCGAACAGCGCGGTCCGCGCCGTCTGTCGCCGTTTACCGTACCCGCCTTTCTGGCGAACATGGCCGCCGGTCACGTCTCGATGGCGTTTGGCTTTAAAGGCCCGCTGGGCACCCCGGTCGCGGCCTGCGCGGCCAGCGTCCAGGCGATTGGCGATGCGGCGCGGTTGCTGCGTAATAACGAGGCGGACATTGTGATCTGCGGCGGCAGTGAGGCAGCCATTGACCGCGTCAGCCTCGGCGGCTTTGCCGCCGCGCGGGCGCTCTCCACCGGCTTCAACGACACGCCGGAACTGGCGTCCCGCCCGTTTGATACCGCGCGTGACGGCTTTGTGATGGGCGAAGGGGCCGGGGTGCTGGTGGTGGAAACCCTGGAACATGCGCTGGCACGCGGCGCGACACCGCTGGCGGAAGTGGTGGGCTACGGCACCAGCGCAGACGCCTACCACCTCACCGCCGGGCCGGAAGACGGCAGCGGCGCACGGCGTGCGATGAGCATCGCGCTGCGCCAGGCCGGGATTGAACCGCACCAGGTGCAGCACCTGAATGCCCACGCCACCTCAACGCCGGTCGGCGATCGCGGCGAACTGGCGGCGATCAAGGCGCTGTTCGGCACTGAAAACCGCATCGCGGTCACCTCGACCAAATCCTCTACCGGCCACTTGCTGGGCGCGGCGGGCGGCATTGAGGCGATCTTCACGGTGATGGCCCTGCGTGACCAGATTGCACCGCCGACCCGCAACCTGGAGCACCCGGACCCGGACGCCGAAGGGGTGGATCTGATCGGGCGCGAAGCACGGCCGATGGCGATGGAGTACGCGCTCTCCAACGGGTTTGGGTTCGGCGGCGTCAATGCCAGCGTGATCTTCAAACGCTGGACGGACTGACGTTTCCCGCCCACCTCTGTCTGTACACATCAGCCCGTAAACACCAGCCCGCCGGCGTCAGCCCGGTGGGTTAATCACACGCAGCGCGGCCGGTAACGGGCCGCGCTGCTGCATGACCAGCCCGCAAAACCTCTGGCCCCCCGTGGCCCGGCCCATCTTCCTGGCAGGGGCATCACGCGCCACCGCGATTCAGCCATCCCGGAAATAGCCGGGAAAGGTGACATACACGCGCTCTCTTGAAAGGTAATTAATCAGGCCGCTGACGATAAGCAGGCGAATGACGTGCATCTCTGATTTCCTGCCGGGAACACAGGGGAAAAATCTGCCCTGTACGCGCAACCTGGTGCCAAAAGCGGCGAATTTGCCAGGCAAACCGGCCGGCAGCCGGAGCGGTGAAAATGTGACCACCCTCATACTCTGGCCGATGCTGTCTATACAACGCCGGGGTTCGTGACTTTACTCAAAGTACGAATTTTCACCCTGCCTCAAGGAGTTCGGCACATGATCAAGCTCAGCAGCAAAATCCATGATCTGGGTAAGGCGCTGATGACGCCCATCTCGGTGATTGCCGCCGCCGGGATTTTTCTCGGGCTGGCAGCGGCCTTACAGAACCCGGCGATCACCGGGGATGCCTTCAATGACATGCGTTACCCACAGCTGGTGATCGGCTTCATCCGGGCGGTGTCCGGGGCGCTGTTTGCCAACCTGCCGCTGTTTTTCGCCGTGGCAACGGCGATGGGGCTGGCCAATGCGGAGAAAGCCACAGCGGCCTTTGCGGCCGGTATCGGCTTTATCGCGCTGCATGTCGGGGTCAATTTCTGCCTGAAGGCGCAGGGCATCACGGCGGCCACCACCACGGTGGCGCATCTGACCGGGCAGGGCATGGCGCAAACGGAAGCGATGATGTACGCCGCCGAGTTCACCAATACGCTCGGTATTTTCACTTACAACATGAGCGTACTGGGCGGGGTGATCACCGGGCTGGTGGTGATGCTGCTGCATAACCGCTTCTATACCATCACCCTGCCGACGGCGATTGCCTTCTTCGGCGGACGGCGTTTTGTGCCGATCATCACCGTGCTGGTGCTGCCGCTGGTCGGGGTCGGGATGGCGCTGATCTGGCCTGCGGTGGCGCAGGGTATTTTGTGGGTCGGGGAGCTTATCGGCAAAACCGGGGAGGTAGGCACCTTTATTTATGCCACCTCGGAGCGGTTACTGATCCCGACCGGCCTGCACCACATCATCAATGAAACCGTGCGCTTCACGCCGATCGGCGGCATGACCACCGTGGACGGCCAGAGCATCGTCGGCGCGCTGAACATCTTCAACGCTGCGCTCTCGACACCCGGCTCCATCCCGGATGAGATCACGCGGGAAGCCACGCGCTTCCTGGCGCAGGGCAAAATCCCGGTGATGATGTTCGGCCTGCCTGCGGCGGCGCTGGCGATGTACCACACCGCCCGGCCGCAGCACAAAGAGCGGGTCAAGGCGCTGATGATGGCGGGGGCGCTGGCCTCGTTTACCACCGGCATCACCGAGCCGCTGGAGTTCTGCTTTATCTTCGTGTCGCCGGTGCTCTACATCCTCCATGCGTTGCTGACCGGGCTGTCGTTTATGCTGATGCAGATAATGGATGTGATGATCGGTAACGTGCAGGGCGGGGCGATCGATTTCCTGATCTTCGGCGTGCTGGGCGGCGCGCGTACCCACTGGTGGGATGCGCTGATCCTCGGGGCTGTCTATGCGCCGCTTTACTACTTCTCGTTCCGCTGGGTTATCCTGAAAATGCGGGTGGAAACCCCGGGGCGCGAGAGCGAAGGCGAACTGGGCGAAGTCACCAACTCCCCACAACCGGCTACCGGCACCACCGCCGCGGTCGGCACCAAACCGGCGGCGGGTGACCAGTCACAGGTGATCATCGACGGGCTGGGCGGCGTGGCCAATATCCTGCAAGTGGATTGCTGCTTTACCCGCCTGCGGGTGAAGGTGAATGACATGGCGCAGGTGCTGGATGACAAACTGAAAACCACCGGCGCGCATGGCGTGAAACGGGTCACTGAACATGATGTGCATGTGATTTACGGCCCGCAGGTGGAGAAGATTGCCAATCAGGTGAAAGTGGCGCTGGGCGCAACGGCGTAAAGCGCGGCACAAACAGAAACGGCGGCCATCTGGCCGCCGTTTTTTATCGCGTCTTTATTACGCCGGTTCAGGCAGCGCCGACGGCGTCAGCACCACCGCGTGTTGGGCCTGATCGGCCTGGAAGCGCCAGCACTGCTGGTGGTATTTCGCCACGCTGTTGCGGTGCGCGACGCTCACCAGCGTCATCTCCGGCAGGTTCTCCACCATCAGCGTATACATCTGCTGTTCGGTCTCGTCATCCAGCGCGCTGGTGGCTTCGTCCAGGAACAGGATATCCGGTTTGATCAGCAACACGCGGGCAAACCCGAGCCGCTGCTGTTCGCCCGGCGAGAGGCGGTGGCCCCAGTTCCCGGCCATATCCAGCATCGGTTGCAGGTGTTTCAACCGACACTGCTCCAGCACCGCCAGCAGTTCGCTGTCCGGGTGGCGTGACGGGTCATCCGGGTAGCTCAGCGCCTCACGCAGGGAACCGATCGGGATGTAACTGCGTTGCGGCAGGAACAGCGTGGTCTGTTGGCGGTTGGCGGCGATCTGCCCGCTGCCGTACGGCCAGATCCCTGCCACCGCACGCAGCAGCGTGGATTTGCCGCAACCGGACGGCCCGGCAATCAGCACGCGGTCACCGGGCTTCAGCGCCACGCTCGCCGGGGCAAACAGCGGTGCGCCGTCCGGCAGGGTGAGTTGCAGTTTGTCGAGCACCAGCGCATGGTCAGGGGAGTCGGCGTGCTGGATGCCGTTCGGCCGCGCTTCAATTTCATCCACGGCGTTGTTGAAACCGGCCAGACGGTTCACACAGGCTTTCCAGGTCGCCAGATCGTTAAAGGCATCGATAAACCAGGAGAGCGCCCCCTGCACCTGCCCGAAGGCGGAGGAGATCTGCATCAGCATCCCGAGCTGGATCGAACCGGAGAAGTAACGCGGGGCGGCCACCAGGAACGGGAAAATAATCGCGAATTGCGCATAGAAGGTTGAGGCAATATTCAGCGACTTGGTGACGCGCATGATCGACCACCAGTTGCTGCGGATCGCCTCGAAACGGCCCTCAAGTTGCTCACGTTCGCGCTTTTCACCCTGATAGAGGGCGATGGCGTCGCTGTTCTCACGGATGCGGATCAGCCCGAAACGGAAGTTTGCCTCGAAGCGTTCCTGGTTGAAGCCAAGGCGCACCAACGGCCGGCCGATCCAGCCCACCAGCAGCGAGCCGAGCACGGCGTACAGCAGGGCAAACCAGACCATATAACCGGGGATGGTAAAGGTATGGGACGACACCATAAAGGTCAGCGGGCCGCTCACCGCCCACAGGATCGAGACGAACGACACCAGCGTCACCACGCTCGACAGCAGCCCCAGCGTCAGTGACAGGGTGCCGTTGGTCAGCACATTGAGGTCTTCGGCGATACGCTGGTCGGGGTTATCCACCGTCTGCTGCTGTTCGGTGTGGTAATAGGCGTGGTGCTTCAGCCACTTGGACATATATTGCTTGGTCATCCAGCGCCGCCAGTACATTTGTAACCCCTGGGTCAGGTAGACCTTGTAAATCGAGATCACGATAAACGCCAGTGCCAGCCAGGTGAAGTGCAGCAGCTGTTCTTTGAACACCGGGTAATTTTTGTTTTGCAACGCATCATAAAAGACGCGGTTCCATTCGTTCAGCAGCACATTGATATAGACCGTGGCCAATGACAACGCCACAATGGTGGCGAGCATCGTCCAGGCGCGCCACTTCTCTTCGGAGTGCCAGTAAGGTTTAATCAGGCGCCAGATCTGGCGCCATTGGCTGTGTGTTCCTGGGGTTTTTGTCATAGTGAATCCAACTTCCAGCAAAAAAGAGTCTAGGTCTGATCATGGCCAAATAAAGGCCAGAATGGGTGTCTGTGATCCAACTGGCAATTATAGACTTGTAAGGATGTTTTTCGTTCCCCCGGTGATCATCAGGGCGTGCAACACAACAGAGGAAAACGAATGAAGGGTTTGCCGACAGGCGTGGCGGCCGGTGCCGTACTGCTCGCCGGGGTGCTGACGGCACTGAATGCCGCGGCAAAAATAGATGAGCCGGACATTGAGGCGGATTGCCGCAACGTCGGCCAGTATGCGGTAAAAGGGCAGGCGGCTTACCAGAACGGTGACTATGCGCGGGCGCGGGACATTTTCCGCGATCAGGTCGCCTGGAGCGAATTCTGCCGCCAGCCGGAGGGCGCCACCGTCACCGCTTACAACAACATTGCGCTGGCTTACCTGCGGCAGGGGATGTGGCTCAAGGCGCGCGCCTGGCTGCAACTCGCCCCGGACGATGAGAAATCGCGCTATAACCTCAGCCTGATGCAACCGCAGCTCGACGCCCTGCCGCCGCCGCGCAGCCCGGCGGGCGAATACTGGCAATATGCCGGGTACGGCAACTGGAATACGCTGGTGGTCAAACCGCAGGGCGACCGCTTCGCGATTGAGTACAGCGGCCTCTACATGGGCGCAATGGCGCTCTACTACGGGCCGAACATCGGCGAGTTTTCCACCGTCACCGCGATCCGTGACCGGCACGCGGTGTACCACCAGTCCGCCGAGTCCGATTTCGGCAGCGCCTGCGACGTCAGCATGGCCTTCACCGACCATGACGTGACGCTGGCCACCGACGGCGACTGCGGTTTCGGCCACAACGTCCGCGCCCAGGGTGTCTACTGGCGGGTCACGCCGTAAGGAATTAGACGACTGTGCGCTCCACCGCCTGCCGGCTGGCCTTGCGGCGGGCAGGTGTGGTATCTCTATCAGGTAACGGATAAGAAAAGCCTGACAAATGAAAGGGCTATCCGGTGCCTCCGGGCGGTGTCACGCCTGACCTTCACTTTTATGACGACCCGGCACACGGCGTTTTCCGTGGGCTGGCTTATCGTCTGTGATAAACATAACGTTGTTATAAAAATTCATCTGCGATAACGCCGCCGCTGTGCGGCGGCTGCAATCACACGGGGAGCGTGTATGCCTGTTTCACTTCTGGCGCTGGCAATGAGTGCCTTTGCCATCGGGACCACTGAGTTTGTCATTATGGGCCTGCTGCCGCAGGTCGCGGGGGATTTGCAGGTCAGCATTCCGCTGGCGGGCTGGCTTATCAGCGGCTATGCACTGGGTGTGGCGATTGGCGCACCGATTATGGCGATCCTGACCGCCCGGCTGCCGCGCAAAATGACGCTGCTGTTGCTGATGGTGATTTTCATCGTCGGTAACCTGATGTGCGCGCTGGCCTACAGTTACCACTTCCTGATGCTGGCGCGGATCATCACGGCGCTGTGCCACGGGGCGTTCTTCGGCATTGGTGCCGTGGTCGCGGCCAATCTGGTGGCCCCCAACCGGCGCGCCTCCGCGGTGGCGCTGATGTTTACCGGCCTGACCCTGGCGAACGTGCTGGGCGTGCCGCTCGGCACTGCGCTGGGGCAGGCGCTGGGCTGGCGGTCAACCTTCTGGGCCGTGGTGGTGATCGGCTTTATCTCGCTGCTGGCGCTCTACACCAAATTACCGGACGTGAAAGAGGAGCAGCCGACCAACCTGCGCAAAGAGTTGAGCGCGCTGCGCGGGCTGGGCATCTGGCTCTCGCTACTGATGACGGTCTGCTTTGCGGCGGCGATGTTCGCGCTGTTCACCTATATCGCGCCGGTGTTGACGGATATTACCGGGGTGTCACCGCATGGGGTGAGCTGGACGCTGCTGCTGATGGGCGTCGGGCTGACGGTCGGCAATGTGCTGGGCGGCCGCCTGGCGGACTGGAAACTCCCGGTCAGCCTGACACTGACCTTCCTGCTGATCGCGCTGTTCTCGGTGCTGTTCAGCATCACCAGCCACCATCTGGTGGCGGCGGAAGTGACGCTGTTCCTCTGGGCGGCGGCGGCGTTCGCGGCGGTACCGGCGTTGCAGATAAACGTGGTGGCCTACGGCAAGAACGCACCGAACCTGGTGTCAACGCTCAACATTGCCGCGTTTAACGTCGGTAACGCGCTGGGTGCCTGGGTCGGCGGATCGGTTATCGCCGGTGGGCTGGGGCTGACGGTGGTGCCGGTGGCGGCAGGCGGGCTGGCGCTGCTGGGCTTTGTGCTCTGCGTGTTCACCTTCCGCCGGGCTGCGCGCAAAGCAGTGGCGTGACGGGCATAACGCAGCAATGATCTTTCGCCGCGCCTACGCGGCGATGTAAACCGCCTGGCCCGGCTAGCGGTAGGCGATAGCCGCCGCCAGCCGGGCAGGGAACTGCGCCGCCAGCCGGTGCAGCCAGGTGATAAAGGCGTCCACCACGTCAGACGAGGGGCGGTGCAGCGGGCGGATCAGGCTCACGGTAAACGGCACCGCCACACTGAACGGACGTACCGCAATGCCGCCCTGGGCGGCGTAATCCACTGCCGTCAGCGGGTTCACCACGGAAACACCGACCCCTTCCCGCACCATCGCGCACACTGACGCGGCGCTGTGCGTCTCCAGCACCATCCGCCGCGTGACCCCGGCCTCCAGAAACAGCGCATCCAGCAATTGCCGGTAACTGTCGGTGCCGGAGAGGCTGACATAGTTTTCGCCCTCAAAATCGTGCGGGGTCAGTTGCGTTTTCGCCAGCAGCGGGTGCCCGGCCGGCAGTACGCACACTTCATTGTGCGTCATCAGCGTAAAACGTTCAGTCCCGGCCGGTGTCAGGGTGGTTTCCGTCAGGCCGAGATCGTGGCGTTGGGCGGAGAGCCACTCCTCCAGCAGCGGTGACTCCTGCGGCACCACATTCAGGCTGACGCCGGGGTAGGCATCGGTAAAGGGCTTGCAGACTGACGGCAACAGCGACTGGCTGAACGCGGGCAAACAGGCGATGGAGAGCTGCGCCTCCTGAAACTGGCGGATGCCCGCCGCCGCGGCGCTGATGCGCTCCAGCCCATAGTACGAACGCTGCACCTCCTCAAACAGCCGCAACCCCTGCACCGTGGGCACCAGCCGCCCGCGCACCCGGTCAAACAGCGACAGGCCGACGCTTTTTTCAAAGCGCGCCAGTTCGCGGCTCACGGTGGGTTGCGAGGTGTGCAGCAGCGCGGCGGCTTCCGTCAGGTTGCCGGCGGTCATCACCGCATGGAAAATTTCAATCTGGCGCAGGGAGAGGGCAGGCATCAACGGAGTTCCGGCGAAAAGCTATATCATAAATGAATAGCCTGCCGCCAAACAGATATTTTCCCGCCGTGCGGCGCGCAGGTAGCATGGCAGCCATACTTGTTATTCTGACCCTGACTTAACCGGACAGCCGCTGATGCCTTACGCCCTGAATGATCATTCTACCGCCCTGAATGCGGACAACCTGCTGGCCCTGCCGGCCCGTTTTGGCTGCCCGGTCTGGGCGTATGACGCAGACATTATCCGCCAACGCATCGCTGAATTGCGCCAGTTCGATGTGATCCGCTTTGCGCAGAAAGCCTGCTCCAACACCCATATCCTGCGGCTGATGCGCGGGCAGGGCGTGCGGGTGGACTCTGTGTCGCTGGGGGAGATCGAACGGGCGATGCACGCCGGTTACCAGCCGGGGCCGGAAGGGGAGATTGTCTTCACCGCTGACCTGCTGGACGAGCCGACGCTGGCGCGCGTGACGGAGCTGGCGATCCCGGTCAATGCCGGTTCCATCGACATGCTGGCCCAACTGGGCGAACGCCGCCCCGGCCACCCGGTCTGGCTGCGGGTTAACCCCGGTTTTGGCCACGGCCACAGCCAGAAAACCAACACCGGCGGTGAGAACAGCAAACACGGCATCTGGTATGCCGATCTGCCGCAGGCGCTGGCGCTGATCCGCCACTATTCGCTGACGCTGGTCGGCATCCATATGCATATCGGTTCCGGTGTGGACTACAGCCACCTGGAGCAGGTGTGTGACGCGATGGTACGCCAGGTTATCGAGCTTGGGCATGACATCGAGGCGATCTCCGCCGGCGGCGGCCTCTCGATTCCTTACCAGTTCGGCGGTGAGCGCATCGATACCGACCACTATTTCGGCCTGTGGGACCGGGCGCGCCAGCAGATTGCCGCGCACCTCGGCCACCCGGTGAAGCTGGAGATCGAACCGGGGCGCTTCCTGGTGGCGGAGTCCGGGGTGTTGCTGGCGCAGGTGCGGGCGGTGAAAAACATGGGCAGCCGCCACTTTGTGCTGGTGGATGCCGGGTTCAACGATCTGATGCGCCCGGCGATGTACGGCAGTTACCACCACATTTCGCTGCTGCCTGCAGACGGCCGGGACACCACCGGTGAGCCGCTGATTGAGTCGGTGATCGCCGGGCCGCTGTGTGAATCGGGGGATGTGTTCACCCAGCAGGCGGGCGGCGGCGTGGAAACCTGCGCCCTGCCCACGGCGCAGATTGGCGACTATCTGGTGTTCCACGACACCGGCGCGTATGGCGCGTCGATGTCCTCCAACTACAACAGCCGCCCGCTGCTGCCGGAAGTGCTGTTTGACGGTGACGACGTGCGGTTGATCCGCCGCCGCCAGACCATCGAAGAGCTGCTGGCGCTGGAACTGATTTAACTCCCCGGCGTGAAAAACGGCCCCGCCGCCACCGAGTCGCGCACCCGCAACTGACCGGTGAACGGGGCCAGCGGCACCACCGGCTGGCGGTTAAGCAGCCGCAGCGCCTGGGCGATGGCGGTTTCGATCATCGCATCAATCGGCAGGTAGACAGTGGAGAGCGCCGGTTGCAGGAACGCCGCCGCAGGCTGGTCATCAAACCCAAACAGCGACACCTCCTCCGGCAGTGTTTTGCCCGCCTCCTGTAACGCTTTCATCGCGCCAATCGCCATATCATCATTGCTGCAAAACAGCGCGCTGAACCTGCCGTCATTCGCCAGCAGGGTGCGGCAGGCGTGGTACCCGCCGGTGACTTTATTGTCCCCTTCCGCCACCCAGGCGGGGTTAAAGGCGATCCCGTGCGCGTCGAGCGCCGCCCGGTAACCGGCCAGCCGCTGCTGCGCGGTGGGGGTCGCCAGCGGCCCGGTGATGCAGGCAATCGCCCGGTGGCCCCGGCCGATCAGGTAACTCACTGCCTCAAACACCGCCTGCTGTTGTTCGAAGAAGACACAGCGGTCGCGCGCCTGCGGCACATCGCGGTTAATCACCACCAGCGGCATCGGCAGCGTCTCCAACAGCGCCATGATCTGCGCCTCTGACATATGGCGGGTATAGAGCACGATCGCGTCACAACGCCGATCCGCCAGCAGGCGCACCGCTTCTGCCTCATCTTCCGGCGTATCGTGGCCGTCGGTCACAATCAGGTGCTTGCCGCTTGCCTCCACATCTTTCGCCGCCTGGCGCAGCAGCGTACCGAAATAGGGGCCATCGAAATTGGAGAGCACCAGCCCGATGCTGTTGGAACTGCGCGTCGCCAGCGACTGCGCCAGGAAATTGGGCCGGTAGCCCAGCTCCTCCATGGCGCGGAACACCGCATTGCGCGTGCTCTGCCTGACCTGCCCGGTGCCGTTCAGCACGCGGGAGACCGTGGCCTTTGACACCCCGGCCCGCAGTGAGACATCCAACATGGTGATCATCCGTCAGCACCCTCAATAACCGGCTGCAATGCCGGGAAAACGTTGATATGGCCGCAGTTTAGCATAGGCGGCAGAGGGAAAAGGGGCACCCCCGGCCAGCGCGATCGCCGTGGATCTTCCCTCCCGGCCCTGCGATCCCCCGTCCGGGTTACCGCTTCGTTGCGAAAAATCCTATTTGGTATACCAAAACGCGTTTTAGGCCATTATTGGAATTCCAATTCTCGCTTGTGCGGTGATGATCACAGAAATTTAACCTCATTCCGTTAACTTTGGCATACCAAACGCGATTAAGCCGCACGCGTTTTGTTGGACACTTTTCGCCATCTGATGCTCTGTGCTGCCCGATACGATCGGGCAGGGCGGCCCGCATTTACCTCTGGCCATGCGGGCCGACCCTGCGCACAGAACACCGGCACCACCAACAGTTACGAGGTGCGTATGTCATATAAGGACCGGCTGATTGACTCTCTGGGGAGTTTTGCCAATACCTTCAACAGTTACCGCTACATCATGGCAATCAAAGCCGCCTTCATCACCCTGATGCCGGTGATCATCGTCGGGGCGTTCTCGGTGTTGATCTCCAACATGGTGATGGACCCGAAAAACGGCCTGGCGAGCTTTGAGATCTTCTCCTTCCTGGCTGTGCTCAAGCCGATCATGACCAGCATCAACTACGCCACCCTGAGCTTTATCACCATCGGCGCGGTGTTTTTGATCGGGATTGAACTGGGCAAGATCAACGGCAACCGCACACTGTTCCCCGGTATGCTGGCGGTGATCTGCTTTATCGCGGTGACGCCCACCACGCTTGAGCTGATGGTCAACGACCAGTTGCAGGTGGTGAAAGATGTGCTGGCGAAACAGTTCTCTGATACCAAGAGCCTGTTCCTGGGGATGTTTATCGCCATCCTGTCGGTGGAAATTTACACCCGGCTGGAGCGGATCAACGGCCTGCGCATCAAGATGCCGGAGAGTGTGCCGCCTAATGTCGCCGCCTCGTTCTCGGCGTTGATCCCGGCGATTATCACCGTGGTGCTGATCGCCACCTTCGGCTTTGTGTTCCACCGGGTTACCGGCATCTACCTCTATGACGCGGTCTACAAAGTCATCCAGCAGCCGCTGGAGTCGGTGATGCAGAGCCTGCCGGGCATCCTGATCCTGATGTTTGTTGCCCAGCTGTTCTGGGTGATCGGCATCCACGGCAACCAGATGATCAAGCCCATCCGCGAACCGCTGCTGCTCGGCGCGATCACCGTCAACATGACGGCGTTTGAGCAGGGCAAAGAGATCCCGAACATCATCACCATGCCGTTCTGGGACGTCTATATGAGCATCGGCGGCTCCGGCTGTACCATCGGCCTGCTGCTGGCGGTGATCCTCGCGTCACGCCGCAAAGAGATGAAAGAGATCGGCAAGCTGTCGCTGGGGCCGAGCTTCTTCAACATCAACGAACCGGTGATCTTCGGGATGCCGATCATGCTGAACCCGATCCTGGCGATCCCCTTCATCATCACCCCGCTGGTCACCGGCACCATCGGCTACTTCGCCACCAGCCTCGGCTTTGCCGGGCGCGCCGTGGTGATGGTGCCCTGGACTACGCCGCCTGTCATCAATGCCTGGCTCTCGACCGCCGGGTCAATGGGCGCGGTGGTCACGCAGCTGGTGTGCATCGGCGTCTCGGTGGTTATCTACCTGCCGTTTGTCAAAGTGGCTTCACGCCGGGCGGATGCGGCCCAGCTGGCGGCCGAAACCGGTAATGAACTTGGCACCCAACCCGTGAGGTAAGCATGAGCAAGGTTTCACTGGCACTTCCTGAAGGATTCATCCTCGGCGCGGCGGCGTCCGCCTGGCAGACCGAGGGCTGGAGCGGCAAAAAGCCGGGGCAGGACTCCTACCTCGATGCCTGGTACAAAAACGACCGCCATGTCTGGCACAACGGCTACGGCCCGGCGGTTGCCACGGACTTCATCAACCGCTACCCGGAAGACGTGGCGCTGATGAAGGCCAGCGGCCTCAGCCACTACCGCACCTCGATCAATTGGTCGCGCTTTCTGACGGACTACGAAACCGCGACGGTGGACGAGGAGTACGCGGCCTATCTCGACCGCTGGCTGGACGAGATGGAGGCGGCCGGGATTGTGCCGATGCTCTGCCTCGAGCACTACGAGCTGCCGGCGGCGCTGCTGGAAAAGTATGACGGCTGGAGCAGCAAGCACGTGGTTGAGCTGTTCGTGCGTTACGCCGAAAAGGCGTTTGAACGCTTCGGCCACCGCGTCACACGCTGGTTTACCTTTAACGAGCCGGTGGTGGTGCAGACCCGCGTCTACCTCGACGCGCTGCGCTGGCCGTATGAGCAGAACACCGCCAAATGGATGCAGTGGAACCACCACAAGGTGCTGGCGACAGCGAAAGTGGTGGAGCTGTTCCGCCGCCGTGGGCAGGCCGGGACGATTGGCGTGATCCTCAACCCGGAAGTGACCTACCCGCGCTCGCAGGCGGCACACGACCAGCGCGCCGCCGAGCTGTACGATCTGTTCTATAACCGGGTCTTCCTCGACCCGCTGATCCTCGGTGACTACCCGGCGGAGCTGCTGGCGCTGCTGTGCCGCCATGAGGTGATGTTTGAGCATGACGCGGCGGAGCTGGCGACCATCCGCGAAAACACCGTGGATGAGGTCGGCATCAACCTCTACTACCCGCACCGGGTGAAAGCGCCCAGCCGGGCCTGGAACCCGGAGACGCCGTTCCACCCGGCCTGCTATTACGAGCATTTCGAGCTGCCGGGCCGCCGTATGAACCCGTCACGCGGCTGGGAGATCTACCCGAAAATCATTTACGACATGGCGCAGCGCCTGAAGCAGGATTACCGCAACATTCCGTGGTTTATCGCAGAAAACGGCATGGGCGTTGAAAACGAGGCGCAGCACCGCGGCGCGGACGGCGAAATCCAGGACGATTACCGCATCCGCTTTATCGGCGAGCACCTCTACTGGACGCTGAAAGCGTGCGAAGAGGGGGCAAACTGCCGGGGCTACATGCTGTGGGCATTTACCGATAACGTCTCACCGATGAACGCCTTTAAAAACCGATACGGGCTGATTGAGATAGACCTCAACAACCAGCGCGCGCGCCGCCGTAAAAAATCTTCCCACTGGTTCGCCGCCCTGAGCGAATCCCGCACCCTGACACTGACCCTGGATGATGATGAAAAATGAGTGAAGCCAACCTGAAACGTATCGTACTCGCCTGCTCGGCAGGCATGTCCACCTCGCTGGTGGTGACCAAAATGGAGAAAGAGGCTGAGGCTCGCGGGCTGGCGTTCCGCATTTACGCCATCCCGGAACAGAACCTGCGCGATGAGCTGCAAAACTACGGCAATGACGTGGTGGCGGTGCTGCTGGGGCCGCAGGTGCGCTTCAAGCTGGCGGCCAATAAAAAGATCACGGATGAACACCAGGTGCCGATCGGTGTGATCGATTCGGTCGCCTACGGCACGCTGAACGGGGCAAAAGTGCTCGATCAGGCGCTGGGTTTGATAGACTAGCCGCCTCGATCCCCGTCCGCCCTTCCGGCAGGTGGGGCGGCAGGCTAATCATTGCAAGGTGCTTCAGGGTGAAACCGTGGAAAAAGGCGTAATTCCGCAGGAAAAGAAACAGTATCAGGAGATTGGCCAGGATCTGCGGGCGCAGATCCAACAGGGCCACTATCCCGTCGGGTCACGGCTGCCGCCGGAACGCAATATGGCGGAGAACTACGGCGTCAGCCGCACCATCGTGCGGGAGGCGCTGCTGATGCTGGAGCTGGAAGGCACGGTGGACATCCGCCAGGGCTCCGGCGTGTATGTGATCCGCATTCCGTCGGATGACGAGCAGGATGACGATTTGCTCAATGAAATCGGCCCGTTTGAGGTGTTGCAGGCGCGGCAACTGCTGGAGAGCAACATCGCCGCCTTTGCCGCCACGATGGCCACCAAAGCGGACATCGAAAACCTGCGCCGTACGCTGGAGCAGGAGCAGCGGGCGATTGTTGCCAATGACACCAGCGGCGACAACGACAAGCTGTTCCACCTGCTGATTGCCGGGGCCACGCAAAACCAGATGCTGCTGGAGACGGTAAAAAGCATCTGGCAACGGCGTGACAACAGCCCGCTCTGGCAACAACTCCACAGCCATATCGCCACCCGTGGCTACCGGCTGAAGTGGCTGGCGGATCACCAGAACATCCTGGCGGCCCTGCGCCGCCGCGATGTGATGGGGTCGTACCAGGCGATGTGGCAGCACATGGAAAATGTGAAGAGCACCCTGATGGAGCTGTCAGACGTCGATGCGCCGGAGTTTGACGGTTACCTGTTTGAATCCGTGCCGATTTTCCAGGGGAAACTGGTGTGACTGCCGTTTCGCCGGGCACGATCACCCTCGGCTTTCTGGCCGATTTTCCAGAACACCACCCGCAGGTTACCGACTGGCTTTGCCAGGCGTTCGGCAATGCGCAGAGCCGCGCTTTTTTTGACAGCATCGTGGTCAGCAGCCTGAAAAAAACCGGTTTGCCCATCACCTTTATTGCCCGCGACGGCGACCGGCTGGTGGGCACTGTCGGGCTGTGGCGCAGCGACCTGTTAAGCCGCCAGGATCTGACGCCCTGGCTGGCGGCGCTGTATGTCGATGAGGCATACCGCGGCCGCGGCATCGGGCAGCAGTTGCAGGCGCATGTCGTGGAGGTTGCGCGGCAGGCCGGGTTTGCCGCGCTTTATCTCTATGCGACGTTCAATGGGTATTATGAGCGGCATGGGTGGGGGTTGATGGGGGA
>NZ_JAERKB010000017.1:95044-97417 GCF_018257325.1 Nissabacter archeti | reverse complement strand
CCGAGTTAGAACATCAAACATTAAAGGGTGGTATTTCAAGGATGGCTCCACGCAGACTGGCGTCCACGCTTCAAAGCCTCCCACCTATCCTACACATCAAGGCTCAATGTTCAGTGTCAAGCTATAGTAAAGGTTCACGGGGTCTTTCCGTCTTGCCGCGGGTACACTGCATCTTCACAGCGAGTTCAATTTCACTGAGTCTCGGGTGGAGACAGCCTGGCCATCATTACGCCATTCGTGCAGGTCGGAACTTACCCGACAAGGAATTTCGCTACCTTAGGACCGTTATAGTTACGGCCGCCGTTTACCGGGGCTTCGATCAAGAGCTTCGCGTTGCCGCTAACCCCATCAATTAACCTTCCGGCACCGGGCAGGCGTCACACCGTATACGTCCACTTTCGTGTTTGCACAGTGCTGTGTTTTTATTAAACAGTTGCAGCCAGCTGGTATCTGCGACTGGCTTCAGCTCAGGGAGCAAGTCCCGTCACCTACATGCCAGCGTGCCTTCTCCCGAAGTTACGGCACCATTTTGCCTAGTTCCTTCACCCGAGTTCTCTCAAGCGCCTGAGTATTCTCTACCTGACCACCTGTGTCGGTTTGGGGTACGATTTCGTGTTACCTGGAGCTTAGAGGCTTTTCCTGGAAGCAGGGCATCAGCTACTTCACCACCGTAGTGGTTCGTCATCACGCCTCAGTGTTAAAGCCAACCGGATTTACCGGGTTGACACACCTACACGCTTAAACCAGGACAACCGTCGCCTGGCCAGCCTAGCCTTCTCCGTCCCCCCTTCGCAGTAACACCAAGTACAGGAATATTAACCTGTTTCCCATCGACTACGCTTTTCAGCCTCGCCTTAGGGGTCGACTCACCCTGCCCCGATTAACGTTGGACAGGAACCCTTGGTCTTCCGGCGTGCGGGTTTTTCACCCGCATTATCGTTACTTATGTCAGCATTCGCACTTCTGATACCTCCAGCAGACCTCACAGTCCACCTTCGCAGGCTTACAGAACGCTCCCCTACCCAACAACGCATAAGCGTCGCTGCCGCAGCTTCGGTGCATGGTTTAGCCCCGTTACATCTTCCGCGCAGGCCGACTCGACCAGTGAGCTATTACGCTTTCTTTAAATGATGGCTGCTTCTAAGCCAACATCCTGGCTGTCTATGCCTTCCCACATCGTTTCCCACTTAACCATGACTTTGGGACCTTAGCTGGCGGTCTGGGTTGTTTCCCTCTTCACGACGGACGTTAGCACCCGCCGTGTGTCTCCCGTGATAATATTCTTCGGTATTCGCAGTTTGCATCGGGTTGGTAAGCCGGGGTGGCCCCCTAGCCGAAACAGTGCTCTACCCCCGAAGATAAATTCACGAGGCGCTACCTAAATAGCTTTCGGGGAGAACCAGCTATCTCCCGGTTTGATTGGCCTTTCACCCCCAGCCACAAGTCATCCGCTAATTTTTCAACATTAGTCGGTTCGGTCCTCCAGTTAGTGTTACCCAACCTTCAACCTGCCCATGGCTAGATCACCGGGTTTCGGGTCTATACCTTGCAACTTGACGCCCAGTTAAGACTCGGTTTCCCTACGGCTCCCCTATACGGTTAACCTTGCTACAAAATATAAGTCGCTGACCCATTATACAAAAGGTACGCAGTCACCCTGATAAATCAAGGCTCCCACTGCTTGTACGTACACGGTTTCAGGTTCTATTTCACTCCCCTCGCCGGGGTTCTTTTCGCCTTTCCCTCACGGTACTGGTTCACTATCGGTCAGTCAGGAGTATTTAGCCTTGGAGGATGGTCCCCCCATATTCAGACAGGATGTCACGTGTCCCGCCCTACTCATCGAACTCACAATTAGTGTGCTTTTGTGTACGGGACTATCACCCTTTACTGTGCGACTTTCCAGACGCTTCCACTAACACACAAACTGATTCAGGTTCTGGGCTGTTCCCCGTTCGCTCGCCGCTACTGGGGGAATCTCGGTTGATTTCTTTTCCTCGGGGTACTTAGATGTTTCAGTTCCCCCGGTTCGCCTCATTACACTATGTATTCATGTAATGATAGTGTGACGTATCACACTGGGTTTCCCCATTCGGGTATCGTCGGGTATAACGCTTCATATCAGCTTACCGACGCTTATCGCAGATTAGCACGCCCTTCATCGCCTCTGACTGCCTAGGCATCCACCGTGTACGCTTAGTCGCTTAACCTCACAACCCGAAGATGTTTCCATCCGCGAGCGTGATTATTTGAGAGACTCTATTACAGACTTCGCATTACTCTATGTATCACCCGAAGGTCATACACTACGGAGAGTAATGGATGCTGTAATGTTTCAATTTTCAGCTTGTTCCAGATTGTTAAAGAGCAATA
>NZ_JAERKB010000017.1:35909-93409 GCF_018257325.1 Nissabacter archeti | reverse complement strand
TAGGCCTGCCGCCAGCGTTCAATCTGAGCCATGATCAAACTCTTCAATTAAAAGCTTGATTTGCTAAGTTAATAGCGATGCTCAAAGGTTACTGTCTAAATTACTTTAGTTAGTCACTCTTCAAGACTTAATATTTTGTGCATCCGANTTTGTGCATCCGAAGATGCTTGATATTGTCTTGTGAGTGCCCACACAGATTGTCTGATAAATTGTTAAAGAGCAGTGAGTTACGCGCTTTCGCTTGCTAACTCGAGGTGGCGTATATTACGCTTTCCTCTTTCAGAGTCAACCTCTTTTTCAGAAGTTTTTTCTCTTGTTTTCTCTCTTCCCGGCCGCTTGTGAAGTGAATCACTTGCGCCGTGTCGATGGAGGCGCATTATAGGGAGCTGGCTCAGGATGGCAAGCAAATATCTTCACTTTTATTCTACATGCTCTCTTTTCAAGCAACATGTTTAGCTTTTACGCTTTTTAATCGCTTCCGGCAGATCAGCCAGGCTATTTAACACCCAGTCTGCCTGTTTTTCACCCTCAGCCGTCACCGGCTTGCCGCTTCTGACCAGAACTTTGGTCCCTACCCCTGCCGCCAGCCCGGCCAACATATCTTCTGGTTTGTCCCCTACCATATAAGAAGCGGCCATATCGATATTAAGCTCTTGCTGTGCAGATAACAGCATACCTGGCTGTGGCTTACGGCAATCACACGCCTGGCGGTACGCCTCGACGCTGCCTTCAGGGTGGTGCGGGCAGAAATAGATGCCGTCCAGATCCACCTCGCGGTCTGCCAGTGACCAATCCATCCATTCGGTCAGCTGCATGAACTGATCTTCTGTGAATATCCCACGGGCAATACCTGACTGGTTGGTCACGACCACCAGTGCAAACCCCATCTTTTTGAGGGCCTGACAGGCTTCAATTACGCCCTCTATAAATTGAAAGTTATCGATCTCGTGAACGTATCCATGATCAACATTTAATGTACCGTCACGGTCGAGGAAAATAGCTGGAACTTGTTGTGCCACGTTTTTGCTCCTGATGGCTGGAAAACCCGGCCAGTATCGCATGTTTTTATCGGGTGAGAGAGTACCGGGACGCTGCAATCTGCGTTGACTTAGACGTCTAGACACCTTAACATCCGCCCACGCTCTGACATCCTATGCCGGAGCCACTTTTATCAAGCCACAGGCAACCGCGATAAAATAAGAAGAACATGATTAAACTTTCCAACATTACTAAAGTGTTTCAGCAGGGGTCGCGTACCATTAATGCGCTCGATGATGTGACACTTCACGTCCCTGCCGGACAGATCTATGGTGTCATCGGTGCCTCTGGTGCCGGTAAAAGCACCCTTATCCGCTGCGTTAACCTGCTGGAGCGCCCAACCCATGGGCAGGTTCTGGTAGACGGTACGGATCTCACCACGCTTTCCGAAAGTCAGCTGGTGCGCGCCCGCCGTCAGATTGGCATGATCTTCCAGCACTTTAACCTGCTCTCATCCCGCACTGTCGCCGGTAATGTCGCCCTGCCGCTGGAGCTGGACAACCAACCCGCGGCGGAAATTAAACGCCGCGTCGCTGAATTGCTGGATCTGGTCGGGCTGGCTGACAAGCATGACGCTTACCCGGCAAACCTTTCCGGCGGCCAGAAACAGCGCGTGGCGATCGCCAGGGCGCTGGCCAGTAACCCTAAAGTCCTGCTGTGTGACGAAGCCACCAGCGCACTGGACCCGGCCACCACCCGCGCCATTCTGGAATTATTGAAAGACATCAACCGCCGTCTCGGCCTGACGATTTTGCTGATTACCCATGAAATGGACGTCGTGAAACGCATCTGTGATCAGGTCGCCGTGATCAGCGGCGGCAAGCTGATTGAGCAGGATAAAGTCAGCGAAATGTTCTCTCATCCAAAAACGCCGCTGGCCCAGGCCTTTATTCAGTCTACCCTGCACCTGGATATCCCGGATGATTATGCCGAGCGCATGATCCCGGAGCCGGCTGCCGGCCGCGTGCCGTTATTGCGGCTGGAGTTCACCGGTCAGTCGGTGGATGCGCCATTGCTGTCGGAAGCGGTACGCCGTTTCAACATCAATAACAATATTATCAGTGCCCAGATGGATTATGCCGGTGGCGTCAAGTTCGGCATTATGCTGACTGAACTGCATGGCGATGAATCTTCCACCCTGGCGGCGATTCAGTTCCTGAAGGAACATCATGTGAAAGTTGAGGTTCTTGGTTATGTCTGAGGCAATGATGTGGTTATTAGGCCGCGGCGTCTGGGAAACCCTGATGATGACCTTCGTCTCCGGTTTCTTTGGTTTTGTGCTGGGTCTGCCGGTGGGCGTGCTGCTCTATATTACCCGCCCCGGCCAAATCAGCGACAACCCGAGCCTTTATCGGGTGCTGTCAGCCCTGGTCAATATTTTCCGATCGATTCCTTTTATCATCCTGCTGGTCTGGATGATTCCCTTCACGCGCATTATTGTCGGCACCTCGATCGGCTTGCAGGCGGCAATTGTGCCGCTGACCGTGGGGGCCGCACCCTTTATTGCACGGATGGTGGAAAACGCCCTGTTGGAAATCCCGACCGGCCTGATTGAAGCGGCACGCGCGATGGGCGCCACCCCAATGCAAATCATCAAGAAGATTTTGTTGCCGGAGGCCCTGCCGGGCCTGGTGAATGCCGCCACCATTACGCTCATCACGCTGGTAGGCTACTCTGCAATGGGCGGCGCAGTCGGTGCCGGGGGCCTGGGGCAGATTGGTTATCAGTATGGTTATATCGGCTATGATGCTACGGTGATGAACACGGTATTAATCTTACTGGTGCTGCTGGTTTACCTGATTCAGCTTTGCGGTGACCGCATTGTTAAAGCCGTCACACATAAATAACGGTCGTCATAATAGCGCCCTGCGGGGCGTATAATTAATATCCGTCTATAGAGGAAAAGGATATGGCTTTTAAATTTAAATCTCTCGCGGTCGTGGGTGCACTTTTAGGGTCGCTGGCGCTGGCTGGGTGTGGTCAGGAAGAGAAAGATCCAAACCATATTAAAGTCGGGGTAATTGTCGGTGCTGAACAGCAGGTGGCAGAAGCGGCACAAAAAGTAGCGAAAGAGAAATATGGCCTGGATGTCGAGCTGGTCACGTTCAATGATTATGTGCTGCCGAACGAAGCCCTGAGCAAAGGCGACATCGATGTGAACGCCTTCCAGCACAAACTGTATCTGGATCAACAAATCAAAGATCGCGGCTACAAACTGGTGCCGGTCGGCAATACCTTTGTGTACCCGATTGCCGGTTACTCCAAAAAAATCAAATCCCTGGCTGAGCTGCAAAACGGCTCCCAGATCGCCCTGCCGAACGACCCGACCAACCTGGGCCGCTCCCTGCTGCTGCTGCAGAAACAGGGTCTGATCAAACTGAAAGAGGGTGTGGGCCTGCTGCCGACCGTACTGGACGTGGTAGAGAACCCGAAACAGCTGAAACTGGTTGAACTGGAAGCCCCGCAGCTGCCGCGTTCCCTGGATGACCAGCAGATTGCGCTGGCGATCATCAATACCACGTACGCCAGCCAGATCGGCCTGACGCCGGCGAAAGACGGTATCTTTGTCGAAGACAAAGACTCGCCTTACGTCAACATGCTCGTTTCCCGCGAAGACAATAAAGACGCAGAAAACGTGAAGAAATTCGTTCAGGCGTACCAGTCGGCTGAAGTCGACGAAGCGGCGAATAAAATCTTCAACGGCGGTGCAGTAAAAGGCTGGTAACTCCCCTGTTGCCGATTTTTACAGGATATCTCTGAGACGGGCTGCGGCCCGTCTTGTTATTTGCGCGATAGATTGTTTCAATAACGCCACTTTTTTATAGCAGAGGAACTCCCATGCGCGCTTTACCTCTCTGTTTGCTGGCGCTGCTGCTTGCAGGATGCACCACTACGCCGACGCCCCCGCCGGCTTCCGCTAACAAACCGATTTTCTCTTCACCTAAACCGGCCCGCCCCAAACCCGCTGTTCCGCATGCTGCACCGGTAAAACTGTATAACAGTGCCGAAGATCTGGTCGCCCAACCGTTCCGCGATCTGGGTGCCGTCTCCGGCGAATCCTGCCAGGCGACGGCGCAATCCGCCCCGCCCAACATCGCCACCGCCCGTAAAAAAATGCAGATCCGCGCCTCTACAATGAAGGCTAACGCGGTGCTGGTGCATAAGTGTGAGATCGTCAGCGGCACCGCAGGCTGTTATCAGCAGGCTGTTTGCCAGGGCACCGCGCTGGACGTCACCTTTAAATGACCCATTTCAGCTTTCAGCAGATCGGGGTGATCCGCTCGCCGTATAAAGAGAAATTTGCCGTTCCCCGTCAGCCGGGGCTGGTTGAGGATGGCGGCGGTGAGTTGCACCTGTTGCCCCCTTATAATCAGCCGGAAGCGGTGCGTGGGCTGGAGGCGTTCAGCCATCTCTGGGTGATGTTTATCTTTCACCAGACAATGGAAGGCGGCTGGCGGCCGACGGTGCGTCCGCCGCGTCTGGGCGGCAATGCCCGTATGGGTGTCTTTGCCACCCGCTCCACCTTCCGCCCCAACCCGCTGGGCATGTCGCTGATTGAGCTGAAAGGCATCCGGCAGCAGGGTAATGCGCTCATCTTGCAACTCGGCAGCCTGGATTTGGTTGACGGAACACCGGTCGTGGACATCAAACCCTATCTGCCGTTCGCTGAAAGCCACCCTGAGGCACGCGCCGGTTTTGCCCAATCCGCACCGGCGGCGGATATGCCGGTTCGCTTCTGTGCTTATGCCGAGCAGCAGTTGCAGGCCGAATACCGCGCGTATCCCCAGTTACGTCGTTTTATTACGCAGGTACTGGCCCAGGACCCACGCCCGGCCTACCGTAAAGGGGATGACGAAGATCGTGATTATGCGGTACACCTGCTGGCGTTTAATGTCCGCTGGCGGGTGCAGCAAAATGAGACGGAAGTCCTCAGCCTCGACAGGGTGTAATTTTCTTACCGCTCTCTTTTGCGCAAGCCCGCGGCACTGGTAAACTAAGTGACTTTTCATATTTTGGCCGCCCTCCCGGCAGCCTGATGCAATTTGCTGTTCTAATTGGAACCACTACATCATGCGTACTAGTCAATACCTGCTCTCCACCCTGAAGGAGACCCCAGCCGACGCAGAGGTCATCAGCCACCAGCTGATGCTGCGCGCCGGGATGATTCGCAAGCTGGCCTCCGGGTTATACACCTGGCTGCCGACGGGCCTGCGCGTTCTGAAAAAAGTCGAAAACATCGTGCGCGAAGAGATGAACAACGCCAACGCAATCGAAGTGTCGATGCCGGTGGTACAGCCTGCGGACTTGTGGCAGGAGAGCGGCCGCTGGGAGCAGTACGGCCCGGAATTGCTGCGCCTGGTTGACCGTGGCGATCGCCCGTTCGTGCTCGGCCCGACGCATGAAGAAGTGATTACCGATCTGATCCGTAACGAAATCAGCTCTTATAAACAACTGCCGCTGAATTTCTTCCAGATCCAGACCAAATTCCGTGATGAAGTCCGCCCGCGTTTTGGCGTGATGCGCTCACGTGAATTCCTGATGAAAGATGCGTACTCCTTCCACACCACGCAGGAATCCTTGCAGGAAACCTACGAGGCGATGTACGCCGCGTACAGCAAAATCTTTACCCGCATGGGCCTCGACTTCCGTGCCGTTCAGGCAGACACCGGCTCCATCGGCGGCAGCGCCTCGCATGAGTTCCAGGTGCTGGCCTCCAGCGGTGAAGACGATATCGTCTTCGCGACCGGCTCCGACTATGCCGCCAACATTGAGCTGGCAGAAGCCGTGGCCCCTAAAGCGGAGCGCGACGCGCCTGCTGAAGAGATGCGTGAAATTGACACGCCGGATGCCAAAACCATCGCG
Source organism: Nissabacter archeti (assembly GCF_018257325.1). Lineage (NCBI taxonomy): Bacteria > Pseudomonadati > Pseudomonadota > Gammaproteobacteria > Enterobacterales > Yersiniaceae > Nissabacter > Nissabacter archeti. The sequence goes on along the minus strand of NZ_JAERKB010000017.1, from coordinate 87,508 downwards.
GAACTGGTAGAGCAATTTAACCAGCCGATTGAGAAAACCGTGAAAACCCTGCTGGTGCATGCCCGTGAAGAGAGCGGCCATAAACTGGTGGCATTGCTGGTACGCGGTGACCATGAGCTGAACGAAATTAAAGCAGAGAAAGTGCCGTTAGTGGCCGTTCCGCTGACTTTCGCCACCGAAGCGGAAATCCGCGAGCTGGTGGGCGCAGGCCCAGGTTCACTGGGGCCGGTTAACCTGCCGGTGCCGGTGGTGGCTGACCGTGCCGTCGCCGTGATGAGCGACTTCAGCGCCGGTGCCAACCGTGACGGCAAGCACCTGTTCGGCATTAACTGGGAGCGTGACGTCGCGCTGCCGCAGGTCGCTGACATCCGTAACGTCAAAGAGGGTGATATCAGCCCGGACGGCCAGGGTACGCTGCTGATCAAACGCGGTATCGAAGTGGGTCACATCTTCCAGCTCGGCACCAAGTACTCTGAAGCCATGAACGCCACCGTACAGGGCGAAGATGGCCGTAACCAGACCATGACCATGGGCTGCTACGGTATCGGGGTCACACGCGTGGTGGCAGCTGCCATTGAGCAGAACCATGACGAGCGCGGCATCATCTGGCCGGACGCTATCGCGCCGTTCCAGGTTGCCATCCTGCCGATGAACATGCACAAATCTTTCCGGGTGAAAGAAGTGGCAGAAGCGCTGTATACCACCCTGCGTTCACAGGGCGTGGATGTCATCCTGGACGATCGCAAAGAGCGTCCGGGCGTGATGTTCGCGGATATGGAGCTGATTGGTGTGCCGCATACTATCGTCATTGGCGATCGTAACCTGGATGCCGAAGAGGTGGAGTATAAAAACCGCCGCTCCGGTGAGAAGCAGATGCTCAAAACCGCCGAGATGGCTGATTTCCTGCTGAGCCAGATCCCGCGCTGAGCCAGGCTGATGCCCTGATAAAAAACGCCCTTACCGGGCGTTTTTTTATGCGTTTTTTTCAGCGGCTGTCAGTCACAGCGCTTACCGGGGCGGAACTGCGGTGAGCTGTCCGGCACCAGCGCGCGTTGCGGCTCGCCGCCTGATACAGCGGGTTGCAGGACGTAATGCCCCTCCAGCGTCAGGAATACCGGCTCTGCCTCCTGATCGTCGCCGCGTAACTTACGGAATGCACGTTCCAGATCCGTCTGGTGTTCTACCGGATAGCTTTTGTCCGTCGTGCAGTCATGGAATATCGCTTTGCCCGCCTGCTGCCGGAACATACCGCTCATGGTCATCGGCGTAGCAGGCAGCGGTGCCGTGACCGGCTGTAAGGTGTAATTGAACGCTGATGAGATCGGCGTGCCGTTACGGTCGAGCATTTCCAAACTCTTCTCATGCGCGCGGAAATAGCGCTTTTCGCCGTCGCGCGAGGTCAGTACCAGTTTGTCAGCGGTACGCGCCCAGCGGCCATACGCCGCGAAAACCCGTTTCTCTGTGTCACGGCTCTCCTCACCGGTGTAGCGCTCCTGCAACACATAGGTACCGTCTTCCGCCAGAAACAGGGAGGTGTCAATCCCACTGCAATCTGCACACGGCAACAGGCCGCGATAGCTCTGCGCCATCGGCTGCAACGCCTGCTCCTGCGCGTGGAACGCACGGTGGCAGCCAAACAGGGAAAGCGCCCCCAATGAAAACAGCAGCGCCAGGGTTATTTTTTTCACAATGCTCTCCTGCTGTGTGCATCTTCCTGGTTGAGGTTAACGTGCCCGCTTCAGGCCTGGCGGACCTTTCCGCGCAGGGCTTTGGTGGACGCTTTACGGCTTTTGCCTTCCAGCCGCCGCACTTTGGAGGCTTTGGTCGGCCGGGTGGGACGGCGTACCTTTTCGACGACGACTGCCTGCTGGATCAGGGCCGCCAGCCGGCTTAACGCGGCCTCACGGTTCATCTCCTGGCTGCGGTACTCCTGCGCTTTGATAATCACCACCCCTTCCGCCGTAATCAGATGGTGGGGCATCGCCAGCAGCCGTTCCTGGTAAAACGGCGGCAGGCTGGAGGCGCGGATATCAAAACGCAGGTGAATCGCGGTGGAGGTTTTGTTCACATTCTGCCCGCCCGCACCCTGCGCACGGATCGCCGTCAGTTCTATCTCGTGGTCGGGCAGGGTCACGCTGTTTGAAATGAATAACGCCACTTAGCTCGCCTGTTGCCATTCGGTGAAATGAATCTCCAGGTTGGTCTGCGCATCAGACAACCATAGGGTGCCTTCCTGAAGCGTAGCCTGTAAATCCATGTTCCGGTTAGCTAATCCTGCGAGCCTGGCCATCTGTGCATCATCCAGGAAACGGACGCTGAGATTGCGTAACGCCTGCGCTTTCGGTGCCATTTGGGCCCACCAGACGTTGGCGGCACGTTCGCCATAGGCGTAAAGCACCACGCGTGGGGACTGGTTGCAGGCTTTTTTCAGCCGTTTTTCATCCGGCAGGCCCAGCTCCACCCACAGTTCCAGGCCGTTATGGTCATTGCGTTGCCAGAGTTCCGGCTCCCCTTCTGCACTCAGGCCGCGGGTAAAGTGCAGCCGTTCGTCCGCGTGGCAAATCCAGGCCAGCAGGCGCAGCATCATGCGCTGTTCCGTTTCGGAAGGATGCTGGGCAACGGTCAGGTTGGCGTCATAGAAAAAATTGCGGTCCATGTCGGCAATGTTTATCGCCGCTTTATAAATTGTGGCTTTGAGCGCCATGTTCACCTCTCACGTTAAGGTCCACAGTGTACTTGAAAGCGAGGGGCATCGGCCAGTGATGCCCGGCCGCGCTAAATGCCTGATACCCGATGAAAGCCGGGCCGGAGCGCTGAACTCTCTGCGGTGCCTGTGCTATAGTCGTTAGATAATGAACGTTTATCTTCATAGGACAATCGGCACGCCAGGCGTGTATCCTATCGGGATAAGCGCTCTGGGGAGGATATTGTGCGACAATATTGCGAGTTAGTACGCCGGTTTTATGCTGAGATCGGCAGCGGTGATCTTGGCTATGTGCCCGATGCGCTGGGCTGTGTGTTGCAAACATTGGACGAAGTCGCCGCGAACCCGGCACTTCCGTCCTCCGTTAGGGACCAGGCGGCTTTTGCCGCCGCTAACTTATTGGTGAGCGATTATGTCGATGAATGATGAGTATCAACCCATCAATTGTGATGACTACGATAATCTTGAGCTCGCCTGTCAGAAGCATTATGTATTGACGCTGAAGATGCGAAGCGGAGAGATTGTGGAAGGCAAGGCAAGCGATCTGATTTCACGCAAGCGCGTGGAGTATCTGGTGATCGAAGAGGCCGGCAGCACGCGGGACGTGCGGCTGGATTACATTGCCAGCTTCAGCCACCCGGAACTGGGCACCGTTGAGGTCAGCATCGACTGACAACATCCGGGGTAACAAGGGCAGCCTGTGGCTGCCCTTTTTTATGCCCGCGATCCGGATTCAGGGTTTTTGCGCTGCATAATAAGCCGCCAGATCGCTGATATCCTGATCTGACAGATCGGCCGCGTAACCGCTCATGATCGCCGCCTGCCCGGCACTGCGATCGCCGCTTTTATAGGCGTGCAACGCGGCTTCAAGATAGTCCTGCTGCTGCCCGGCCAGATTCGGGTAAATCGCCGCGGAGGCCTTGCCGTCCTGCCCGTGGCACGCCATACAGGCCACCGCCTTTTCTTTCCCTGCCGCACTGTTGCCTGCCGCCAGCACCGGCCCGCTCAGCCCGCACGCCAGCATGATTGTCACTGCCCACTTCATCATTGTTCCTTACTCATGCCATTGCCCGGCTTCTGCCAGGTCACACGCCAGCCGGGTTGACCGGCGCCCGCTGCGCCTTCGCGCGTCACAAAGACGCCGGGCGCGGCAATCAGCTGCTCGCCATAGAAGATTAACGGCGTCCGGTTGCGCTCCCAGGGGGGAATGGCCAGCTCCTGCCAGAGTTTTTTAATCTGCCGGGAGTGCGGGCGGCCGACAATATAAAATGCGCCCTCCGCATAAAAGCGTACGGTGACGGTTTCATCCGGCCGCGCCCGGCGGATCCACTGCGCTTTCCCGGCGGTAAACTGCTCTGTGACATGCAGGCTGCCCACGCCATCCGGCAACGTCAGCGCACACGGGGGTTCCCAGGCCAGCACCTCATGGTCGATCTCCTGCATCACCGGCAGCAGGTAGAGCCGCTGACGGAAACGCCGCACCGACCCACCGCCCAGTTGCAGTTGTGGCTCTGCATCGGCACGGCTCTCCGCGACTTCACGCCACAACCGCTGAAGCTGCTCACGGGCCGGCATCGGCATACCGTGGCGCGCCATCCAGCGGCGCAACAGCGCGGCGCGTTTCGCCTCTGACATCGTCCGCAGCGCCTCAATCGCCAGGGATCCCTGTGCGTCCAGCAGCGACGTCAGCGTCTCCTCCAGCAGTTCATCCAGCAGGGCTTCCTGCTCGCCGCACAGGGCGGCACTGCGGCTGGTGGCCGCGGCGAAATGCGGCCAGCGCTGGTGCAACACCGGCAGCACCTGCCGCCGCAGGAAATTGCGGTCAAAGCGGTCATCCTGGTTGCTGTCGTCATCAATCCAGCTCAGACCCTGCTCATCGGCATACCCTTCCAGCTCCTGGCGGGACACATCCAGCAGCGGGCGCACCAGCTGGTGGCCGTGGAACGCCGTGGCACTTTTCATGGCAGACAGCCCGGCCGGGCCGCTGCCGCGCTTCAGCGCCAGCAGAAAGGTTTCACATTGGTCATCAAGATGCTGGGCGGTCAGCAGCGTTTCACCCGCCTGCAACGTGGAAGCCAGCGCCTGATAGCGGGCGTCACGCGCCGCGGCTTCCACCCCGCCCTGCCGGGGATCGGGCGTAACACGAAGGAGGGTCAGCGGGATCTGCCATTGTGCGCACAGCGCCTCACAGTGCGCAGCCCAGTCGTCAGCAAAGCGGCTCAGGCCGTGATGGATATGCACCGCCCGCAGTGACAGGTCACGCCCGCCAAGGCGCAGCGTCACCAGCAGGTGCAGCAGGACGGTGGAGTCCAGCCCGCCGCTGAAGGCGACACAGCAGGCGCGGCTGTCGCCAAGTTGGGTATTCAGGTGGGATAACAGTGTTTCATCATTCATAGCAGTGGGTTTTCCTGCGCCTCACTCGTTCATGAGGCGCACGTTACCCACTCAGGCGCCGGCAGGCAAGCGCTCAATGGTCGCTTCGTCTTCATTGGCGGCCGGGCGCACCTCATACAGTTCCAGCGGCAAGCCGTCCGGGTCACTGAAGAAGGTGAAGCGCTGGCCGGTCAGGGGATCGATGCGCACCGGCTCACAGGTCACGCCGGACTGCGCCAGCGAATCCACTGCCTCGGCGATGTTTTCCACACTGAACGCCAGGTGGCGCAAGCCGCATGACTCCGGGCGGCTGGGGCGCGCCGGTGGCTGAGGGAAGGAGAACAGCTCAATGGTATAGACACCGTTCAGGGCCAGATCGCCTTTCCAGGAGTCGCGCTCTTCACGGTAAAACTCCCCCAGCAGGTGGAAACCCAGCACATCACAATAGAACTGTTTACTCACCTGATAATTGCTGCTGATGATGGCGATATGGTGCACCTGGCGTAATTTAAGCATTCCTCACTCCTTATGATTCTCGTTCTATTTCGCATGACCCCGCACGTTAGCGACCACGCCGGGGAGCGTCAATGCGGTTACTCTGAGAAAGCCCGAAATTCCCGCCGACGGACAGAAACAGACAATGCAAATGTTAAATATTTGTTTAATTTCACGCTACCCACAGTAAAAAGGTTGAGCGCACCGCCACTTCTGCCTGCCCGGACATAAAGTGTTCACGCCTTGCTGTATATGCCTTTTACTATGGAAACAGGACAAAAGGCGCAGATTTTTTCTGCCTACTGCAATGCGGGAGCATGTCGATGAAAGTTAACTTTTATGTAACCTGTATTGGCGACGCGATCAAAGCCAACATGGCCAAAAAAAGTGTGTTGCTGCTGGAAAAGCTGGGATGCGAGGTGCTTTTCCCGGAACGCCAGGCGTGCTGCGGCCAGCCGGCCATCAACGGCGGCTATGTCAAAGACGCCAAACCGGCGATGAAATCCCTGATTACCGCCTTTGAGGAGAACGACTACCCGATCATCTCCCCGGCCGGTTCCTGTACCTATGCGATCAAAAGTTATGCCGGTTACCTGGCCGATGAGCCGGACTGGGCGCGGCGTGCGCAGGCGGTCGGCGACCGGATGCAGGATCTGACCTCCTTTATTGTGAATACCCTGGGGCTGAGCGATGTCGGTGCGCGGCTGCCCGGCCGGGCGGTTTACCACCCATCGTGCAGCCTGTTCCGCAAACTGGGGGTGAAAGAGGAGCCGCTGACGCTGCTGCGCCACGTCGCGGGGCTGGAACTGCTGCCGATCCGCAACCAGGAAACCTGTTGCGGTTTTGGCGGCACCTTCTCGGTGAAAATGGCGGAAATCTCCGGCGAAATGGTGAAAGAGAAAGTGGTGCATATGATGGACGTCCGGCCCGATTACCTGATTGGCGCGGACGCCAGTTGCCTGATCAACATCGGCGGCCGCCTGCACCGTGAACGGCAGCCGGTGAAAGTGCTGCATATTGCTGAAGTCCTGATGAGCCGCTGAGGAGCCGCTATGTCGATGAAAACCAGTGCGGTGGCCTTTAAACCGCGCATCAAAATTCAGATGCAGGACAGCGTAATGCGCAATGCGGTGGCGATGGCGCAGGAGCGTATCGGCACCAACCGGCAGATCATGGTCGAGGAGCTGGGAAACTGGGAAGCGTGGCGCGACCGCGCAGAACAGATCCGCAACCATGTGCTGGAAAACCTGGATGCCTATCTCTACCAGCTGTCAGAAAAAGTCACGGAAAACGGCGGCCATGTCTATTTTGCCCGCACCAAAGAGGAGGCTACCGCTTATATCAGTGAGGTGGCGGCCCGTAAGCAGGCCAAAAAAGTGGTGAAGTCCAAGTCGATGGTCACGGAAGAGATCGGGATGAATGCCGTGTTGCAGCAACAGGGCATTGAGGTGATTGAAACGGACCTCGGTGAATATATTTTACAGCTTGATGAGGATCCGCCGTCGCACATCGTGGTGCCGGCGATCCACAAAGATCGCTTCCAGATCCGCGATGTGCTCCACAACAAGCTGGGCTATGAAGGCCCGGAAACGCCTGAGGCGATGACGCTGTTTATCCGCGAAAAAATCCGTGAGCATTTCCTGACGGCGGACATCGGCATCACCGGCTGTAACTTTGCGGTGGCGGAAACCGGCTCAATTTGCCTGGTCACCAATGAAGGCAATGCACGCCTCAGCACCACGCTGCCGAAGACGCATATCGCCGTGATGGGCATGGAGCGCATCGCGCCGACCTTTGAAGAGGTCGATGTGCTGATCACCCTGCTCTGCCGCAGCGCCGTGGGGTCACGCCTCACCAGTTACAATACCTGGCTGACCGGCCCGCGCGAAGCGGGGCACCTCGACGGGCCGGAGGAGTTCCATCTGGTGATTGTGGACAACGGCCGCTCGCAGGTGCTGGGCTCCGAGTTCCGCGATATTCTGCGCTGCATCCGTTGCGGCGCCTGTATGAACACCTGCCCGGCTTACCGCCACATCGGCGGCCACAGTTACGGCTCGATCTATCCCGGCCCCATCGGTTCGGTGCTGTCACCGCTGCTGGGGGGATATGAGGATTTCAAGGATCTGCCCTACGCCTGTTCACTCTGCTCGGCCTGTAATCAGGTCTGCCCGGTAAAAATCCCGCTGGCACAATTGCACCTGAAACACCGGCAGCACATGGCCGAACAGGGCATGACGCCGAAAGCCGAACAGCGTATTACCCGGCTGTTCAACTATGCCAACGCCCGCCCCGGCGTGTGGAAAGTTGGCATGAAGATCGGTGCCAAAGCGGCCGGCTGGCTGATTAAAGACGGCAAAGCCCCATTCAGCCCGGCGGCGATCGGCGAATGGACCCAGGCGCGTGACCTGCCGGATGCCGACGGCGAGAGTTTCCGCAGCTGGTTTAAACGCCATCAGGCCACAGGAGAAGAGTAATGCTGACCCCACAGAACCGTCACGACTTCCTGGAGGAGATCGCCCGCCAACTGGGGCGCCCGCTGCGCCGTGAGCCGCCTGCCCCACCGCCGCCGGTCAGCGATTTCGCCGCCTCACGCCTGACGGAACTGACGCAGGAAGAGCGCTGCACCGCCTTTTCCGATTACGCCCGTGACGTGCTGAAAGTCAATTGTTGCCGCGTCAGTGAGGATCAGCTGATCCCTGCGGTGTTGGCACTGTGTGAGGAGTATGGCCGGTCGCCGGTGATCGTCAGCGGTGACCTTCGTTTACAGGCATTGGGCGTGACGCAGGCGCTGCAACAGCAACTCGGCGCAACCGTCTGGCAACCGGATGCCGGGGCTGAAAATCTGACGCGCGCCGAACAGGCCCAGGTCGGGGTGGTGTATGCCGAAGCGGGGCTGACCGAGTCCGGCAGCGTGGTCTTGTTCTCCGCACCGGATCGCGGCCGCGCCGTGAGTCTGTTGCCCACCGCCTCCATTTTTGTGCTGCGCAAAAGCACCATTCTGCCGCGGGTGGCCCAACTGGCGCAGCAACTGCACCAGCGGGCGCAACGCGGCGAACGGATGCCGAGCTGCATTAACCTGATTGCCGGGCCGAGCTCCACTGCCGATATTGAGCTGATCAAAGTGGTGGGCGTGCACGGGCCGGTGCACGCCGCCTATGTGATCATTGAGGATTGCTGAGTCACGCGGTACGCAGCTTGTTCTCTTCGCTGTCGCCGGTTTTCAGCACGTTGACCAGGTAACGGCCATCCTCGGTAAGTTTCGCGCCGTGGATGTCCGTTTCAAAGCCCGGATAGTGCTGCCCGATAGAACAGAGCATCAGCAGGAAATCCAGCACGGCGCGGCTCTCCCCAGTGATCATCTCACCGGGCATGACCACCGGCACGCCCGGCGGGTATGGCAGGATCATGCTGGCTGAGACTTTGCCCACCATCTCGCTCAGTTCGCACACTTCCACATTGCCCTTCACCTGCTGCTGGAACATCTCATACGGCGTCATTTTCATCTCCGGCAGCACATCAAACGCTTTCAGCATCAGCTGTGGCAGATCATGTTTGACGATCAGGTTATGGATGCCTTTGGCCAGATCCTGAATGCGCATGTTGTGGTAGAAATCCGGGTCTTCCGCATAGAGATCCGGCAGCATATTGCGTACCCGCAGGTTAAGGTCAAAGGCGCGCTTGAACTCTGTCAGCCCGCGTAGCAGGCTGAGCGCCTTGGTTTTATCGATGCCGATACTGAACAGGAACAGCAGGTTATAGGGGCCGGTTTTCTCTACCACCACCCCGCGCTCGTCCAGGAACTTGGCCACCAGCGCCGCCGGAATGCCGGAGGCTTCCAGGTTGCCCTGCTCGTCCATGCCCGGCGTCAGAATGGTGACTTTGATCGGGTCAAGGTACATATGCTCCGGGTCGGTGGCCCCGAAACCGTGCCAGTTATCGTCCGGGTTCAGCGGCCAGCATTCAGCCTCGCTGATGTTCTCCGGCTGCCAGACGTCAAAGAACCAGCTGTCGGACTCCTGACGCAACCGCTGGATCTCATGGCGGAAATGGAGTGCGCGCTCAACCGAGCGGTTAATCAGCCGCCGCCCCGGGTTACCGCGCAACATCGCCGCGGCCGTTTCCATCGAGGCCACAATGCTGTAGTTCGGCGACGTGGTGGTGTGCATCATGTAGGCTTCGTTGAACGTCTCCTCCCGGTATTCGCCTTTGATATGAATCATCGACGCCTGCGAAAAGGCGGCCAGCAGCTTATGCGTTGACTGGGTTTCATAGATGACCTTGCCGGGGATGCGCTCGCCGCTCATGCCGCTTTTGCCGGCATAGATCGGGTGGAAATTGGTGTAAGGCACCCAGGCCGAGTCAAAGTGGATCGACGGCACATCCAGCTCCTGCTTGATGTAGTCGGTGTTATAGAGCAGGCCGTCATAGGTTGAGTTGGTGATCACCGCATGTACCGGCCAGCCGGCATTGGGGGTGTTCGCCACTTTCTGCGCAATACTTTCACGGCTGAACTCCCGGCGCGGAATGCCGCCCAGAATGCCATAGGCGTTACGTACCGGGCGCAGGTAAATCGGGATGATGTTGGTCATCATCATCAGGTGCGCCAGCGATTTATGGCAGTTGCGGTCAATCAATACCGTGCTGCCGGCGGGCGCGGCGTACATCCCGACAATCTTATTCGCCGTTGAGGTGCCGTTGGTCACCATATAGCTCTGTTCCGCATTGAACGTGCGGGCAATGTACTCTTCCGCCTCCAGATGCGGCCCGGTATGGTCAAGCAGCGAGCCCAGCTCCGTCACGGAGATGGAGACATCCGCTTTCAGGGTATTGGCCCCAAAAAAGTCGTAGAACAGCGTGCCCACCGGGCTTTTCTGGAACGCGGTGCCGCCCATATGGCCGGGGGTGCAGAAGGTGTATTTCCCCTCTTTGACATAGTTAAACAGCGCCTTCGTCAGCGGCGGCGTGATCGCATCGCGGTATTCGTCGGTATATTGCTGGATGCGCTGGGCGATATCTTCAGCTGCATCCAGGGCATACTCGAAGAAGTAGAGCACCATGCGCATCTCATTGAGGGTGACGTCCAGCGAAGAGTGGGTGTTGATAAAGGCGTAGAGCGGCAGGTATTCGTTGAGCTCGTTGATCTCAGTACACAGCTCCATGCTGTATTGATCCCAATCGAAAATGACGCCGCAGATCCGCGCGTTGTGCTCAATCAGTTTCAGCAGGTCAGCCGCGTTCTGCGGGTAAACCAGCTTGAATCCGCGCCGGGTCAGGGCTTCATCCAGCTCACGCATCGGCTCATCTTTATAGTAAGCCGTGGCCGGCGAGAGAATGGCGATGATATTCATGCAATGATCCTTATTGGTTTTCGGCGTGCCCTTTATTGAAACATAGCAAAACAGCTGGCGTTACGCCTGCCGTCCGAAAACCCTTCCCTATAAAAATGGGCGGGTTACCCCGCCCATTGCATCCTGGTGTCAAGCACACCGCTTATTTACAGCTTTTAATCAATTTCCATTGTGACCAATCACCGGTGAAGTCCGGATTCCCTGGTTCATTATTTTGAGTCCAATAGTTGGCGCGGTACTCATTACCTTTCCAGACCACGCTCTCGCCACCGTAATAGACTTTGTCTTGCTCCCAGGAGTTGGCGCAACCGGTGGTGGTGTCAGGAATTGGCGCTTTTTTCGGTGACACTTTCAGCTCATAACGCGCCACGCTGCTGGTTTTGCCGTCTGACACGGTCAGGGTGAACTTATACGTCGAGTCCAGAGTGACCACCGGGGCGACAAAGCTCAGGCTGTTTCTGTCAGTCAGGCTTCTGCCGTTCGGCAGCAACCAGTGATAGCTCAGGGTATCGCCGTCAGCGTCATGGGATTCCCCCGCATTCAGCGTGACATTTGCCTGGCTTTCCACTGTCCCGATGGGGCCGGAGATGACGGCCACCGGGGCACTGTTTTCCGGCACCACCGGTGTCGGCTGCGGAGCAGGCGTCGGCTGTGGCGCAGGTGTTGGCTGTGGAGCCGGTTGCGGAGCGGGTGTCGGCTGTGGCGCGGGTGTCGGTTGCGGCACGGTGCCGCCCTCGCCCGGTGCACCCTCAATTTTCACATTGAAGTTATGTTCGACGCAGCGGACATAGTCCCCCTCTTTGAATGCCGTAAACGGTGTCTGGTATCCCACCAGTTTACAGGCGTAGGTTTTGCCGTCCGGTGTATCGGCGCTCCACCCCCAGTCCTGTTCCCAGTAAATCGGCAAGGCACCTGCGCCGCCTTCATCAAACTGTTTCATGTTGGCGCAGCCCAGCACCTCATCTGCCGGCACCGGCACTTTCAGGTATTCCGCTTCACTTTTGTAGTAAGAGATACGGTTCAGCCCCTGGGCGATATCCTGTGGCCCGCCGCACTCCACCCCGCCGTTGATGATCTGAATGGAAGTCCCAAAGCCGGGGACCAGGCCGTTGGCTTTATCATGATCGTTCGGTACCCAGGTGCCGTCGATCACATGCAACATGCTCGGTTTCGGCGGTTGCGGGTATACAAAGAAGAACACCGCACTGGCCAGGTTCAGCCAGGTGTCCGCCACCAGGTCCGGGCGGTCAAGCAGGGTGCGGACGGTGCCGTACATCGCATCGGAGAACGGCCCATAGTTATAGTTATAGGAGAGCTGTTTGGCACCGCGGCCAAAGTAACTGAGGAAGTTCCCCTCGGCATCTTTACCGCATGGCCAGGTCTGGCCTTGCCACACATCCGGGTTACATTCGCCGTTATAGCCACCCAGCTGGCCTTCGGCCCAGCCCATTTCACGCAGCCAGACTAACCCCTGCCGCCACTCAGCTTCCGGTCGCCAGCTTTCATGGCCGCCGGTTTCCTGGGCAAAGTGCGCGAACATGGTCGCCAGGACTTTACGGCAAATGGCTTCGGAATCGCGGCCGTCAGTATACGTACCGCATACCGCCGGGAATTTTCCCAGGGCTTTTAAGAAATTGCTGTAGCTATATTCCGGCGCCCGCAATGGGAAAATATATTCCCAATCCTTATTGGTTAATATTTTCTCAACCCGTTTTACGTTTTCTGGATTAGACGGTTTTCCCGGTTCAATGGCTTCAACGACACTATTATCCAGCGTGCGGATCGATTCTTTTACTTTCAGCATCAGTGGATCGGTCGTCATTTCTTTTTCTTTTTTAACTAAGTCACTGTATTGCACTACATAAGGCTCAGAGGACTTGGTTTCTGCCGCCTGTAGCGGCAAGAAAGCACACAGCCCCAGTGAAAGCGCAATAGAATTCAGCGCTATATTTTGTGTGGATGTCATCGTCATAGTTAACCCCTTGAAGGATAAATAGCGGCCACTACGCTAATGTTTACCATCGCATTAACCGCCGTAAATATTCCGCGAACGCGAAACACCTTCAGCATAAATAGGGTTAATCAAGTGACAAACTCAATTCATCTCAATGGTAAACATGATGAATTAAAAAACAGGGAAATAAAGAACATTGAAAGGGAAAATAATAAAAAGAGAGTAATTGCCGGAATGAGTGATAAAAAATCATGCTCACTTTCTGACGCCGGTAATAAAAAAGCCCGCCCTTTTACAAGGGCGGGCTGTCTGCCTGCGTTGACGTATCAGCAGTAACCGTAGGTCATCAGCCGCTGGTAGCGACGATTGCGCAGTTCTTCTTCATTCAGCACGTCGAGGTCGCTGAGGTCGGCCAGCAGCTGAGCTTTCAGGGAAGCCGCCACCGCCGGGATGTCACGGTGCGCGCCGCCCAGCGGCTCCGGGATCACGGAGTCAATCAGCTTCAGCTCTTTCAGGCGCGGGGCGATGATGCCCATCGCGTCGGCGGCCAGCGGGGCTTTATCGGCGCTTTTCCACAGGATAGAGGCGCAACCTTCCGGCGAGATAACCGAGTAGGTGCTGTACTCCAGCATGTTCACCTTGTCACCTACGCCAATCGCCAGTGCGCCGCCGGAGCCACCTTCGCCGATCACGGTACAGATAACCGGGACGTTCAGGCGCGACATTTCACGCAGGTTGCGGGCAATCGCTTCTGACTGGCCACGCTCTTCTGCCCCCACGCCTGGGTAGGCACCTGGGGTGTCGATGAAGGTAATGATCGGCAGCTTGAAGCGTTCGGCCATTTCCATCAGGCGCAGCGCCTTACGGTAACCTTCCGGGGCCGGCATACCAAAGTTACGGCGGATCTTCTCTTTGGTTTCACGGCCTTTCTGATGACCAATAATCATCACCGGGCGGCCATCCAGGCGGGCAATACCGCCTACAATGGCTTTATCGTCAGCGTAAGCGCGGTCGCCGGCTAACTCGTCAAACTCTGTGAAAATATGTTCGATATAATCCAGCGTGTAGGGACGGCGCGGATGGCGCGCCAGCTGGGCAATCTGCCAGGCCCCCAGATCGGAGAAGATTTTGCGGGTCAATTCCACGCTTTTCTCACGCAGGCGCTGAACCTCTTCGTCCAGATTAATATCTAATTTTTCGTCTTGACGACTGACTGCAGTCAGCGAGTCAATTTTCGCTTCAAGCTCCGCAATCGGCTGTTCAAAATCAAGAAAATTCAGACTCATAGTATTCCTATATTAGTCAAATTCCAGTTCCACCTGCTCATTACCGACCAAGGTACGCAAATCCAGCAGTAAACGATCGGTCGGCGTGACGCGCCAGGTTGCACCAAAGCGCAGCCGTGCGCGTGCATCTTCGCGCTGATAATACAGATGCACTGGAATCGTCCCCGATCGATGGGGTTCCAACGACTGACGGAGACGGTTCAAAAGCTGGTCATCAATTTGCCTGTCAGTCAGCGAGATAGCAAGCCCGCGAGCATATTTTTCCCGGGCTTCACTGATGTCCATGAGTTCACGGGCCGTCATTTTAAGGCCGCCGCTGAAGTCATCAAAGCTGACCTGTCCGGTGGCAATCAGGATACGGTCTTTTTCCAGCAAATGCTGGTATTTTTCCAGCGCATCGGTGAACAACATCACCTCCAGACGCCCTGAGCGGTCATCCAGCGTGCAAACCCCGATGCGGTTACCCCGTTTGGTCACCATAACGCGTGATGCCACCACTAATCCTACCGCAGTGGTCATTTTGCCCCGTTCCGTCGGGTGCATATCTTTCAAACGTTGCCCGCCGGCATAACGTTCGATCTCCTTCAGGTATTGCGTGATGGGGTGGCCGGTGAGGTATAACCCCAGCGTCTCACGCTCCCCATCCAGCACTTTCTGTTCCGGCCACGGCGCTACGCTGGCGTAGGACTGCTCCACCTGCTCCGGGGCCTCCGCCAGCACGCCGAACATGTCGACCTGACCAATCGCCTCCGCTTTGGCATGCTGGTCGGCGGCTTTCAGCGCGTCGCCCAGTGAGTGCATCAGCGCGGCGCGGTGCGGCCCGAGGCGGTCAAACGCCCCTGACATAATCAGCTTCTCCAGAATGCGCCGGTTCAGCTTTTTGATGTCGGAACGCGCGCAGAGGTCAAACAGCTCTTTGAAGTAGCCGTCTTTGTTACGCGCCTCAATGATGGCTTCGATCGGCCCTTCCCCGACGCCTTTGATCGCGCCGATGCCATAAACGATCTCACCGTCATCATTAACGTGGAAATGATAGAGGCCGCTGTTGATGTCCGGCGGCAGGATTTTCAGCCCCATGCGCCAGCACTCATCCACCAGCCCGACCACTTTCTCGGTGTTGTCCATGTCCGCGGTCATCACCGCCGCCATGAACTCTGCCGGATAGTGCGCCTTCAGCCACAATGTCTGGTAAGAGACCAGCGCATAGGCGGCGGAGTGCGATTTGTTAAAGCCATAACCGGCAAATTTCTCTACCAGGTCGAAGATTTTCACCGACAATTCGCCGTCGATGCCGCGTGATTTCGCGCCGTCTTCAAAACCGCCGCGCTGTTTGGCCATTTCGACCGGGTTCTTTTTCCCCATCGCACGGCGCAGCATGTCCGCGCCGCCCAGCGTATAACCAGCCAGCACCTGGGCTATCTGCATCACCTGTTCCTGATACAGGATGATGCCGTAGGTCGGCTCCAGTACCGGCTTCAGGGACTCATGCTGCCACTGGATGTCCGGGTAAGAGATCGCTTCGCGGCCATGCTTACGGTCGATGAAGTTATCTACCATGCCGGATTGCAGCGGGCCGGGGCGGAACAGCGCCACCAGCGCGATCATGTCTTCGAAGCAGTCAGGCTTCAGGCGCTTGATCAGGTCTTTCATGCCGCGCGATTCAAGCTGGAAGACTGCCGTGGTCTCCGAGCGTTGCAGCATGTCGAAACTTTTCTTGTCATCAAGCGGGATAGAGGCGATGTCGATCGGCTCCAGCCCCTGTTTGGCGCGCCGGGCGTTGATCATCTCCAGCGCCCAGTTAATGATGGTCAGTGTGCGCAGGCCAAGGAAGTCAAACTTCACCAGCCCGGCATATTCCACGTCGTTCTTGTCGAACTGGGTAACCGGCTGGTTGCCTTCCGCGTCACAGTAGAGCGGCGCGAAATCGGTGATTTTGGTCGGCGCAATCACCACGCCCCCGGCGTGTTTACCGGCGTTACGCGTTACCCCTTCCAGCTTGCGCGCCATGTCGATCAGCGCACGCACTTCTTCATCGGCGTCGTAGATCTCCGGCAGTTGCGGCTCCGCCGCAAAGGCTTTCTCCAGCGTCATGCCCGGATCGGGCGGCACCAGCTTGGAAATACGATCCACAAAGCCATACGGATGCCCCAGCACCCGGCCCACGTCACGGATAACCGCTTTGGCCGCCATCGTCCCGAAGGTAATAATCTGGGACACCGCGTCACGGCCATACAGCTCCGCCACGTGCTCAATCACCAGGTCGCGTTTCTCCATGCAGAAGTCGACGTCAAAGTCTGGCATTGAGACACGTTCCGGGTTGAGGAAGCGCTCGAACAGCAGGTCAAACTCCAGCGGATCGAGATCGGTGATTTTCAGCGCGTAAGCCACCAGTGAACCGGCACCCGACCCACGGCCCGGCCCTACCGGCACCCCGTTGTCTTTCGACCACTGGATAAACTCCATCACGATCAGGAAGTAGCCGGGGAAGCCCATCTGGTTGATCACGTTGAGTTCAACATCCAGCCGTTCATCATACTCCGGCCGTTTCTGCGCCCGCACCTCAGGGTCAGGGAACAGGAACTCAAGCCGCTCCTCCAGCCCCTCGCGTGATTTCATGACCAGGAAATCTTCGGTGGTCATCTCCCCGGTCGGGAACTGCGGCAGGAAGTATTCACCCAGGCGGATCGTGACGTTACAGCGCTTGGCAATCTCAACGCTGTTTTCCAGCGCTTCCGGGATGTCGGCAAACAGCTCGCACATCTCCTCTTCGCTGCGCATATATTGCTGGGCGCTGTAGTTACGCGGCCGCTTGGGATCGTCGAGGGTGAAACCGTCATGAATGGCGACGCGGATTTCGTGGGCGTCAAAATCATCGGCCACCAGGAAGCGCACATCGTTGGTGGCCACCACCGGCACGCCGCGCTCGGTCGCCAGCGCGACGGCGGCGTGGAGATAGGCTTCTTCATCCGCCCGCCCGGTGCGGATCAGCTCCAGGTAATAGCGGTTGGGAAAGTGTTCGGCATAAAACGCCAGCGCCTGATCAACCTGCACCTGATTGCCGCGCAGCAGGAATTTACCGACGTCGCCCAGGCGGCCGCCGGAGAGCAGCAACAGCCCCTCTTTCTGCTCTGCCAGCCACTCACGGTCGATAATCGGGCCGGCCGCGCCGTAGCCGCGCTGATAGGCCCGCGAGATAAGCAGCGTGAGGTTTTGGTAACCCTCATTATTCATCGCCAGCACGGTGAGCTGGGCCAGCTCATCGCCCAGTTCGGGACTCTGCACATGGAAATCGGCCCCGATGATCGGTTTGATCCCGGCACCGTGCGCGCTGCCATAAAACTTCACCAGCCCGCAAAGGTTGGTGAAATCCGTGATTGCCAGGGCCGGCATAGCGAGGGCAGCGGCTCGCTTAACCAACGGGCCCACTTTGGCTAGCCCATCGATCATGGAGTAGTCACTGTGTACGCGCAGGTGAACAAAACGAGGTTCGGCCATATCGAAATACCAGAATAGAGTGAATGGAAACCACGCACCGGAAGGTGCGCGGGTAATCAATTAACGTGGCGGCAGCGCCAGCGCTCGCCTGACCGGGCCAAAACTACGCCGGTGGTGGATTGTCGCCCCGAACTGCGCCAGCCTCTCCAGATGAAAGGCGGTAGGATACCCTTTGTGCTGGGCAAAACCATAGTCCGGGAACTGCTGGTCCAGCGCGGCCATCTCGCGATCGCGGGTCACTTTAGCCAGAATCGACGCGGCGCTGATCTCTGCCACCCGGCTGTCGCCTTTGACCACGGCCTGTGCCGCCATCGGCAGTGCCGGGCAGCGGTTGCCGTCAATCAGCACCATGTCCGGCGTGACGGCCAGCCCGGCGACCGCCCTCTGCATCGCCAGCATTGTGGCATGCAGGATATTCAGCTGATCAATCTCTTCCGGCTCAGCACGCCCCAGGCTCCAGGCCAGCGCCTTTTCGGTGATTTCGTCAAACAGCGCCAGACGGCGTTTTTCGCTGAGTTTTTTGGAGTCGGCAAGCCCGGCAATCGGGCGGGCCGGGTCGAGGATGACGGCGGCGGTGACCACCGCGCCGACTAACGGGCCACGGCCCACTTCATCCACACCGGCAATACAGTGCGCGGCGGGATAGACAAAAATTTCACTCATGGATGAGCCAGTTCCAGTACAGCCTGCGCCGCCTGTTCATCGGCGTTGCAGCGGATATGCTGATGTAGTTCAAGGAAAGTCTGTTTCAGCGCCGCACTCTGCTCCCCGCCCGCCAGCAGCGGTAACAGGGCAGTGGCCAGCTTCTCCGGCACACAGTCATGTTGCAACAGCTCCGTGACGATTTCGCGCCCGGCCAGCAGGTTTGGCAAGGAGACATACGGCGTTTTAATCAGCCGTTCGGCCAGCCAGAACGTAAAGGGTTTCATCCGGTAACCCACCACCATCGGGCACTTCGCCAGCATACACTCCAGCGCGGCCGTGCCGGATGCCAGTAGCGCGGCGTCACTGGCGATCATCGCATCCCGCGACTGGCCGTCCAGCAGGTGCATCGGCAGTGCCGGTGCCACCTCCGCTTTAATACGCTCAAACTGTTCGCGACGCCGGGCATTAACCAGCGGCACCACAATCTCCAGATCGGGATACGTTTCGCGCAGCCGCAGCGCCGTACGCAGGAAGTCTGCACTGAGCATCTCGACTTCCGCATTGCGGCTGCCCGGCAGCAGCGCCAGACAGCGTGCGCCGGCCGCAATACCCAGACGCTGGCGGGCCTGCTGTTTATCAGGCTGCAGCGGCATGGCATCTGCCAGGGTATGGCCGATAAAGCGGCACGGCACATTGAATTTGTCGTAAAACGCTTTTTCGAAAGGCAGGAAAGCCAGCACCAGGTCGGTCGCTTTGCCGATTTTGAAAACGCGCTTTTGCCGCCAGGCCCAGACTGAAGGGCTGACGTAATGAATGGTACGCAGGCCGCGCTGTTTCAGCCGCCCTTCCAGCGTGATATTAAAATCCGGGGCATCAATGCCGACAAACACATCGGGTTGTAATTCGCTGAAGCGGCGCGTCAGGTCACGGCGGATTTTCAACAGGCGCGGCAGACGCTCAACGACTTCCACCACGCCCATCACCGCCAGCTCTTCCATTTCGTACCAGGCTTCACACCCTTCCGCCTGCATCAGCGGCCCGGCGACACCCACAAAGCGGGTGTCCGGGTAATGCGTCTTCAATGCACGAATCAAACCGGCGCCAAGAATGTCGCCGGATGTTTCACCGGCAACCAGGCCGATCGTCAATGGACGTTTTTGCATAGGTCAGCGAATAATGCCGCGCTTGGAACGGGCAAAGAACTCACTGAACGGTTTGACTGCCGGGTGCTGCTCAGCGATAGCGGCAATTTCCGGCAATGCCTCTTCCAGCGTTTTACCGCTGCGGTAGAGCACCTTGTAGGCATTGCGGATCGCATGCAGCGACTCTTTCTCAAAACCGCGGCGTTTCAGCCCTTCGATATTGATGCCGAACGGCGTGGCATGGTTGCCCTGCGCGATGACAAACGGCGGCACATCCTGCGCCACACCGGAACACCCGCCTACCATCACATGCGCACCAATCACACAGAACTGGTGAATCGCCGTCATGCCGCCGATGATAGCGAAATCATCGATATGCACGTGGCCGCCAAGCGTCGCGTTATTGGCCAGAATACAGCGGTTACCGATCACACAGTCATGCGCCACATGGGCATTGACCATCAGCAGATTGTCATCGCCAATCTTCGTCAGGTTGCCGCCCTGGGTGGTGCCGCGGTGGATGGTGACGCTTTCACGGATGCTGTTACGATCGCCAATCTCAGTACGCGTCGGTTCCCCGGCGTATTTCAGATCCTGGTTAACTTCACCAATGGTGGCGAACTGATAAATCGTGTTGTCACGGCCAATTTTGGTGACGCCGTTGACCACAACATGCGATTTCAGCACCGTCCCTTCACCAATCTCTACCTGCGAGCCGATATAGCAAAAAGGACCAATATGTGCGCCGGCACCGATAACGGCACCCTCTTCAACAATAGCGCTGGGATGGATATAGGCGGTTTTGTCAGTCACGAATTAACTCTCCCGACGACGGGCGCACATCATTGTAGCTTCACAGGCCACTTCACCGTCAACTTTGGCGACACCTTTGAAACGCGCTACGCCACGACGCTCTTTAATGAATTCAACTTCCAGAATCATCTGGTCACCTGGTAATACTGGACGTTTAAAGCGGGCATCGTCAATGGCAGCGAAGTAGTACAGTTCGCCCGGCTCAAGTTTGCCGACGCTTTTAAAGGCCAGAATACCGGTTGCCTGAGCCATAGCCTCAAGGATCAGTACACCTGGGAAAATCGGCTTACCAGGGAAATGGCCCTGGAAAAACGGTTCGTTGACTGAAACGTTTTTCACTGCACGAAGGAATTTACCTTCCTCGAAATCCAGAACGCGATCGACCAGCAAAAAAGGATAGCGGTGCGGAAGCAAATCCATGATCTCTTCAATATGCAGAGTATGAGTGTCAGTAGTCAAAATACTCTTCCTGTCTAAAAAACTGATGGCATTAATAACACGGCCTGCTTAACCCCCAAAAGGAGGGCATAAGGCAGGCCGCAAATAGGGGTATGTATGTGCAACGTGCTGCAGCACGCTGCGGCCTTACCCGCCGTTCGCGGGCAAGGATGGTGATTAGTCTTTTCCGACTTTACGCTCAACAGCTTTTAAGCGCTTGTTTATTTCGTCAATATTCATCACCAGCGCGGCAGTTTTTCGCCACGCTTTATTGGTCTGCAGCGGAATGCCCGAAGAGTATACCCCAGGTTCAGTGATTGGTCGCATAACCATTCCCATTCCGGTAACAACGGCCTGATCGCAGATCTCCATGTGACCGTTGATCACACTGGCTCCGCCAATCTGGCAATAACGGCCGATTTTAAGGCTGCCGGCCATAATGACGCCGCCCGCAACCGCCGTATTGTCGCCAATCACGACGTTATGCGCAATCTGACATTGGTTATCAATGATGACACCGTTGCCGATAATGGTGTTGTCCAGCGCACCGCGGTCGATGGTGGTACAGGCGCCAATCTCTACCCGGTCACCAATTTGTACGGTACCGAGCTGAGGAATTTTGATCCAGTTACCACGATCGTTGGCATAACCGAAACCGTCTGCGCCGATGACCGTGCCGGATTGTATCAGGCATTGCTGGCCGATTTCGATATTGTGGTAAACCGTAACGTTGGCCCACAGGCGGGTGCCTGCGCCAATCCGGGTATTTTTACCGATGAAACATCCCGCACCGACCACCACGTTGTCGCCCAGTACAACGCCGGATTCAATCACCGCGTTGGCACCAATCGCCACATTGGCCCCCAGGCTTGCCTGCGGGGACACCACGGCACTCGGCGCAATCTCTTCAGCCGGTGACGGGGTCGTATCTAACAGCTGCGCCATGCGCGCATAGGTCAGATAAGGGTTTTTCACTACCAGCGCGGCACCCTGCCAGAACGGCAGGTCAGCTTCCGTTAAGACCACTGCGCCCGCCTGGCAGGCAGCGAGTTGTTCACGGTAGCGGCTGTTGGAGAGGAAAGTGATGTGCTCAGAACCTGCGGAATGCATAGAAGCAATGCCGGTGATGGCAATATTGCCATCACCGTGCACGTGTGCATCCAACTGCTGTGCAAGATCAGCCAGTCGAATTGAAGACATGGATTATTTAACCTGTTTCAGCACATCAGCAGTAATGTCTTTGTCAGCATTGGCATAAGCCACGGCGTTAGCGTCGATAACCACGTCATAGCCTTCTTTGCTGGCAACGGATTTCACTGCATCCTGAATACGGCTCAGGATTTTGTTACGCTCTTCCATCTGACGGCGACGGTTGTCCTGCTCGAAAGCCTGCGCTTTGCTGGAGAAGGTTTCACGCTGTGCCATCACGCTTTTTTCCAGTTTGCTGCGCTCGCTGGCTTTCATGGTAGAGCCGTCACGCTGCAACTTTTGCATCTGGGTTTGCAGATCGCGTTCCATACCCTGCAACTCAGTCGCCCGGCTTTTGAATTCGCTCTCCAGTTGCTTGGCAACTGCATCACGCGCAGGAAGCTGCTGGAAAATGCTGGAAACGTTAACCACTGCAATTTTGTCAGCAGCCTGAACGCCTGCAGAAGCAGCCATTGCTAAACCGAGGCCTGCGGCACACAACCACTTTTTCACTATAAACTCCTTAACATCACCCGTTTGTGTCATAGACACTTGAATTACACAACCCACCAAGCATAACACACTGCCTTTTCCCAGGACTCGCCTGGGAAAGAGAGCGGCCGCGTGATGTCGCCGTGATTTTGCCGGACAGACACCCCAGGGGGTGTCTTACCATGTTTTGCCGATATTAAACTGGAACTGCTCTGCCTTGTCGCCATCATATTTTTTGATTGGCTGCGCATAGGAGAAGACCAGCGGCCCCAGTGGCGACATCCACTGCAGCGCGATACCGGAAGACACGCGGAAGTTATCCGGTGAACTGTAATCCGGGACGCCTGCCGCGTCAGTCGCGGAGGTGTTTTCCCAGTTGGTATCCCACACTGTACCACCGTCCACAAACAGCGAGGTACGTACGGAGTTAGCATATTTTTCGCTGATAAACGGCGTCGGAACAATCAGCTCAGCACTCAGTACCGCCATCGCGTTACCGCCGACAGCATCATCTGAGTTCTCTACCGGGCAGCCGGCATAGCTGGTGTTACCGCTGTTACAACGGTAATAAGCGGCTTTCGGGCCAATGGTATTGGACTGGAAGCCACGCACCGTGCTTGAACCACCGGCATAGAAGTTGTCGTAGAACGGCACTTCTTTGCCGCCCAGGCCATCAGCATAACCGGCACGGGCACGGCCCATCAGCACCCATTCGCGGTTTTCGCTCAGCGGCAGATAGGACGTCGAGTCAAAGGTGACTTTGTAGTATTCGTTATCCGAACCCGGTACCGTCACCTTGCCGTTCAGGCTGGCGCGCGTCCCGGACGTCGGGAAGTAACCGCGGTCAAGGTTGTTGTACGTCCAGCCGAGGTTCAGCATGAAGTCATTGGCGCTGTAGTCGGTGGTGTTGGTATCTTCACCCACGGTCACAGCCGGGTTAACGCCCACGGAATTCAGGTAACGCCACATGTTGACCTGAGGCTCCATATCGGACAGGTCGTTATGGACGTAGTCCAGCCCCAGACGCAGCGAGTTATTCTCGTTGATCGGGAAGCCAAGCGTCGTGCCGAGGCCGTAGCTGCGGTTGGTATAGTCAGACAGGTCAGCGTCGTCCGCTTTGAAGTCGTTATAGAACAGACGGCCGCCCAGGCTTACCCCGTCCACCGTAAAGTACGGGTCGGTCAGGGAGATTTCCGCATAGGTCTGGTAATCGTTCTTGGTACCGTTAATGCCCACGGTGTTCCCGGTGCCCAGCCAGTTATCCTGCTGTACGCCGACCTGGAAACTCACGCCGCTTTCTGTACCGTAACCAATACCGAAGTTGAAGGTACCGGTATTACGCTCTTTAACTTTATAGGTGACATCCACCTGGTCAGTCGTGCCCGGCACGCGCTGGGTATCGACGTCCACCGTTTCAAAGTAGCCCAGGCGGTTCAGGCGCTCTTTGCCCTGGTCAACCTGGTCATTGCCCAGCCAGGCCCCTTCCATCTGGCGCATTTCGCGGCGCAGTACGGAGTCCTTACTGGTGTCATTGCCTTCAAAACGGATATGGCGCACATAGAAGCGGTTCCCGGCATCAACCGCAATATGCAGTTTGACCGTCTTGTCCGCATCATTGATTTCAGGCTGGGTAATCACGCGCGGGTAGGCGTAACCATAACGGCCCAACATCTGTTTGATGTCGTTTTCCATTTTGGTCACTTTGGTGCCGTTATACAGCTCGCCCGGCTCGATTTTCGTCAGGCTGGTGACTTCCGCAGAGTGCCCGGCCATATTGCCGTTAATCTCAACACCGGACAGCTTATACTGCTCGCCTTCGGTGATATTCAGGGTGATATAAATCCCCTTCTTATCCGGCGTCAGGCTGACCTGGGTGGAGTCGATGTTGAAACGGGCGTAGCCGCGATCGAGATAGAAACTGCGTAAGGTTTCCAGATCCCCCGCCAGCTTCTGCTTCTGATATTTCCGGTCGCCGACCAGGTTCCACCACGGCACTTCATCACGCAGCTGGAAGCGCGAGATAAGTTCATCCGTCGGGAACGCGTGGTTACCCACGATGTTGATCTGCTGGATTTTGGCTGACACACCTTCCGTAAAGACCAGTTTCAGGTCAACACGGTTACGCGGCAACGGCGTCACCACCGCTTTCACGGAGGCGCTGTATTTACCGACGCTGTAGTAGAAATCCTCCAGGCCTTTCTCAATGCTGGAGAGAGTCGTGCGATCGAGCGCTTCACCAACGCGGACGCCAGAGGCTTCCAGGTTCTGTTTGAGCATGTCATCTTTCACCGACTTATTACCGGAGAAAGTGATGCTGGCGATTGTCGGGCGCTCTTTCACTTGTACGATTAAGGTATCACCATCACGCAGGACGCGGACATCCTCGAAGTTCCCTGTTGCAAACAGGGCGCGGATGGTGCTGCTGATATCTTCATCATTCACCGTATCGCCTACGCGAACCGGCATATTGAGTAACGCCGCACCGACGGCAACTCGTTGCAGGCCTTCGAAATGAATGTCCTTCACTACGAACCCGTCTGCACCGTATACGGTGGCGCTGCCAAACAGCAGCGACGCTATGAGCAACTTTTTCATCGCCATCGTTGTTATGCGTTCTTCCTAACCTATCCCCCGCCTCAGAGACGGGAGAAATCATTGAAAAGTGCAAGCCCCATTAACAGCACCAGCAATACCGAGCCGATGCGATAGCTGAAGTCTTGTACTCGCTCAGAAACCGGCCCACCCTTCAGCTTTTCAATCGCCAGGAAGAGCAGGTGTCCACCATCCAATACCGGCAGTGGGAACAGGTTGATAATCCCGAGGTTCACGCTGATAAGCGCCAGGAACATCAGGTAGTAAACCAACCCGTACTCTGCTGACATCCCTGCGCCCTGCGCAATGGAAATAGGGCCACTCAGGTTGTTCAGCTTCACATCACCGGTAATCAACTTGCCCAACATACTGACCGTCAGCTTCATCAGCTGCCAGGTTTTGTCCCCGGCTTCATAGAAGGCTGTAAACGGCCCATACTGGCGGATCGTCTTATACTCATCAGGCAGCGGGATAATCTTCGGGACCACGCCGGCAAACCCTTCCACCTCACCTTTTCCTGCCGGCTTTGTATCCGGAATCAGGGTCAAAGACAAGGGGGAACCTGCCCGCGCAATCTCTACAACCAGTGGTTTGGCCGGGTTATCACGCACCAGCGTGACAAAACGCTGCCACTGCCCTAAAAGCTGACCATTGACTTTAACGATCCTGTCACCGGGTTGCAAACCCGCTTTTGCCGCAGCTGAACCCGCCTGCACTTCTGCCAGTACCGGTTCAATCTGCGGACCACGCGGCATAATGCCCAATGCCACGACGGGATCCTGCTTGTCCGGCTCAAACTGCCACTGACGTAAATCCAGTGTCTTCTCAACAACCTGTGAGGAGCCAAACGGCGCCACACCGACCGTGGTTTGCGCATCGCCAATTTTGCCGATAAGCTCCAGACGCACTGAATCCCAATCAGGCGTTTCGATACCGCCAAGTGACTTAAGTTCCATACCCGGCGAAATTTCCGCGTGTGCGGCGACCGAGTCAGGGGCTATCTCCCCCACCACCGGGCGCAGGCTGGGAACCCCGATGATGAACACCAGCCAATAGGCAAAAACAGCGAAAATAAAGTTGGCAACAGGCCCGGCGCTGATGATCGCTGCGCGCTGCCAGACCGTTTTGTTGTTGAAGGATTGGTGACGTAATTCAGGTGGGACGGCCTCAACCCGCTCGTCGAGCATTTTGACATAGCCGCCGAGCGGGATCAGGGCGATAACATATTCGGTGCCCTGGCGGTCAGTCCGCCTCCAGAGCGCGCGGCCAAATCCGATAGAGAAACGTTCAACACGGACACCACAGCGACGGGCGACCCAGAAATGGCCGAACTCATGCACGGTGATCAACACCCCCAGCGCAACGATAAACGCCGCCAGGCTCCAGAGTATGTTCATCATATTCCCTAAACTCCCCGTCTCAGACGGCTTAGAACACCAACAGCATCAGGCAGGCAAAAACCGGTACCGCGGCCGTCAGGCTGTCAATCCGGTCGAGTACCCCACCGTGACCGGGGATAAGGCTGCCGCTGTCTTTAATACCGGCTTCACGTTTGAACATGCTTTCCGTCAGGTCGCCCAGTACCGAGGCCAGGGCCGCGACAATAGAGCATACCAACAGCATCATAGGCTGAATGCTCAGCGGCGCATAACGGCCGAAAGCCCAGGCGATAACCGCAGACGTCACCAGCCCGCCAATCAGCCCCTGCCAGGTTTTCCCCGGTGAGACTCTGGGTGCGAGCTTATGTTTTCCGAACAGTTTGCCGAAGATATACGCCCCTGAATCTGCGCCCCAGACCAGCAGCATCACATACAGCAGCCACCAGGCACCGGCTGTGGGATTCTCTTCATAACCATATTGCCGCAGCGACACCATGCCCCAGAAAAACGGCACGATGGTCAGCAGGCCAAACAGCAGCCTCAGGGGTTTTGAATGGCGCCATATGCCGGCTGAGCGGGGATAGAACAGCACCAGCAGCAGGGCTGCCGCCCACCACAGCAACGAGGCCCACAGTGACAGGCTTACCTGCAACACAGGCAGCGACTGAGGATAGGCCGGCACGGTCAGCATCATTAGCGCCAGCAGGAACCCGCACAGGATAGCCAGCCAGACGCGCTGGTTGCGTGAGGTGAAGCCGGCCAGCTGGCCCCACTCCCAGGCAGCCAGCATACAGACGATCAGGGTAACGACAGCAAACCCCACCGGCGGAAGCAGAAACAGCGCGGCGATGACGATCGGGATTAAAATAAACGCAGTGATGAGGCGATACTTCAGCAAAAGTTCTCCCTAGGACGCATCAGCGCCGATAGGTGTTGTTCCCCCGAAGCGGCGCTCGCGATGTGCAAATGCATTCAGCGCACCTTCAAAGACATGTTCATCAAAATCAGGCCAAAGGACATCTGTAAAGTAAAGCTCAGCATAGGCAATCTGCCACAGCAAAAAATTACTGATACGGTGCTCTCCACCCGTCCGGATCACCAGATCCACCGGGGCCTGCTCGTGCAGGCAAACCAGCTCGCTTAAGCCTTCCTCAGTAATCTGGTCTGGCTGAAGCTCGCCCGCCTGAACCTGCTGCGCCAGCGTTCTCATTCCCTGAATGATATCCCAGCGGCCGCCATAATTCGCCGCGATGTTAAGCGTCAGGCCATCATTACCGGCGGTTAACGCTTCAGACCGTCGGATTCGCTCCTGCAGACGGGCACTGAAACGGCTGGTATCCCCAATCACCCGTAAGCGGACGTTATGTTTATGCAGGCTTTTGACTTCGCTGTCCAGCGCTCTGACGAACAGCTCCATCAATGCGGTTACTTCCTGTGCGGGACGATTCCAGTTTTCACTGCTGAAGGCATAAAGCGTGAGTGCATCAAGATGATGGTTGGCAGCGAAACTCACTGCGCGACGCACCGATTTCACCCCTGCTTTATGACCAAAGATCCGTAACTTTCCCTGACGTTTAGCCCAACGGCCGTTGCCGTCCATGATAATGGCGACGTGGCGTGGTCCCGGGATGGGCAGGTCAGCCCCTTGTTGATTTGCGGACGACATAACGCGTACTTATTTCCTCAATCAGAAATACAACAGTGCTACCGGAACATAAGGCCCTGTGTGCGCAAAAAAGCCGTGAACAGGCACGGCTTACCCTAAAAAAAGCCCCCGCACTGCCGGCGACAGCGCGCCGCTGAAAATCCTTTTTACTGACATTCATGGCAGGTGCCGGGAGGCGCTGACTATACCATTTTCACCTAACGCCGACAAATTGCCGTAAATGCAAGCAGATAGGTCAGCGACGGGCCGCGTTCACGCGGTGAGATGCCGCATCACGTGCCCGGCGGTCGATCTCCAGCACATCCTCGACACTGTGTGGCTCTGTCAGGGCCAGTGTATCAAGCACGGCGCGGTTTACGGCAGCAATGTCAGTGAAGCGGATCGCATTATCCAAAAATGCCGCGACGGCAATTTCGTTAGCGGCGTTCAAGGCCGTGGTGGCAGCCTGCCCGGTATGGCAGGCATCAATCGCCAGCTTCAGACAGGGATAACGCTGATAATCAGGCTCCATGAAGGTCAGCGCCCCAATGCGGCAGAAATCCAGGGGAGCGACACCGGCCCCGACCCGTTGCGGGTAGGCCATCGCATGGGCGATCGGGGTACGCATATCAGGGGAGCCGAGCTGCGCCAGCACGCTGCCGTCACGGTAACGCACCATAGAGTGAATCACGGATTGCGGATGGAGAATCACTTCCATCTGTTCAGCAGAGGCGTTGAACAGCCAGCGGGCCTCAATATATTCCAGTCCTTTATTCATCATGGTGGCGGAATCGACGGAAATTTTACGGCCCATCGACCAGTTGGGATGCGCACAGGCCTGCGCCGGGGTCACACCGGCGAAATCCGCCAGCGGTGTGTCACGGAACGGGCCACCGGAGCCGGTTAAAATAATCCGCGCGACACCATGATCTTCAAGGGAAGCATACCCTAAGCAGCGTTGAATGCTCTCCGGTAAACTCTGAAAAATCGCGTTATGTTCGCTGTCGATAGGCAGGAGTTGGGCGCCGCTCTGTGCCACAGCGTCCATAAAGATGCGCCCGCAGGTCACCAGGGACTCTTTATTGGCCAGCAGCACCTGTTTGCCGGCCCGGATGGCGGCAAGCGTGGGCAGCAGGCCGGCAGCGCCGACAATGGCCGCCATCACCTGGTCAACCTCAGGCAGGGCCGCTAACGTGCAGGCCGCTTCCTGGCCGGCCATCACTTCAACCCGGAGGCCCAGCTCAGCCAAACGCAGACGTAACTGCTGTGCCGCCTGTTCATCCGCCATCGCGGCGTACTCAGGCCTGAATTCGGCACACTGTTGTGCCATGACGTCGACATTATGCCCGGCAACCAGGGCTTTAACCGTAAATTGCTGAGGGTTGGCACGAATAACAGCCAGGGTGCTGATGCCAATAGACCCGGTGGAACCCAGAATGGTCAGTTGCTTCATGAGGATGCTCTGAATAACTGTTTATTATGATTGGAAGGCGTCCAGTCTGAAACCTGCAACCTCTGTTGTCTATGGGATTTCAGCGACAAACAGAAATATCACCTTATAAAATAATAAAGCGCCGCCGGGGCGACGCTTTATTTCACAGCGGGAATTAAAACTCCATCAATTCCGCTTCTTTCTCTGTCAGCGTGACATCGATTTTCTTAATGAAAACATCGGTCATTTTCTGGATATCATCCTGAGAACGACGCTCTTCGTCTTCACTGATTTCTTTGTCTTTCAGCAGAGCTTTCACTTTTTCATTAGCATCACGGCGCACGTTACGTACGGAAACGCGACCCTGCTCTGCTTCGTTGCGCACGACTTTGATCAGATCTTTACGACGCTCTTCTGTCAATGCCGGCAGCGGTACACGAATCACTGCACCCGCAGAGGACGGGTTCAGGCCGAGGTCAGAAGACATAATGGCTTTTTCAACGGCCGGGCCGAGGGTGCGGTCGAAGACGGTAATAGCCAGGGTGCGGGAATCTTCAGCCACGACGTTAGCCAGCTGACGCAGCGGCGTCGCGGAGCCGTAATATTCCACCTGAATCCCATCCAGGATGCTTGGAGAAGCACGGCCGGTACGGATTTTACTGATGTGGGTTTTGAAAACTTCCACGCATTTTTCCATACGCGTTTCAGCATCTTTTCTGATTTCGTTAATCACGTTGCGAACCCTTGAAAACTGGTTACTTGGCAGACTCTACACTAAGTATAGTCGGAAAATATTCACACCAGCAGCGAGACTGGCTAAAGATAACAGGGGAGCACCGGCGGTATACCGCTCCCGCGTGCGCCCATGATATCAAAATTAATGGTACGCCGTTATTTACAGATCAGCGTGCCTTCTTTTTCACCCATCACGACGCGGCGCAGGGCGCCCGGTTTGTTCATGTTGAATACGCGGATCGGCAGGTTATGGTCACGCGCCAGGGTAAAGGCCGCGAGATCCATCACTTTCAGTTCGCGCTCCAGCACATCAGCATAAGAGAGCTGTTCGTACAGCGTTGCATCCGGGGTTTTTACCGGGTCAGCGGAGTAAACGCCATCCACTTTCGTCGCTTTCAATACCACGTCAGCTTCGATTTCGATACCGCGCAGACAGGCCGCAGAGTCAGTGGTAAAGAACGGGTTACCGGTACCGGCAGAGAAGATAACCACGCGGTTATTACGCAGCAGGCTGATCGCTTCAGCCCAGCTGTAGTTATCACACACGCCGTTCAACGGAATCGCGGACATCAGGCGGGCATTCACATAGGCACGGTGCAGCGCATCACGCATCGCCAGGCCGTTCATCACGGTGGCCAGCATTCCCATGTGATCGCCCACTACGCGGTTCATGCCGGCCTGAGCCAGGCCCGCCCCGCGGAACAAGTTACCCCCGCCAATGACCACACCGACCTGGATGCCCAGCTCGACCAATTCCTTTACTTCCTGTGCCATACGATCCAAAACGCTAGCGTCGATACCAAAACCTTCTGCGCCTTGCAGGGCTTCGCCACTCAGCTTAAGCAGGATACGCTGATATACGGGTTTTGCATTGGTTGCCATGGTGTTCTGTCCTAAGAAGCAGTGAGAGTAGTGGGGTTTTTTGTGTATCACATCACAACTTTGTTGCAAGCGCTACAAGGCAGGATGTCATTGGGATTAATCTGGCTGGATAAAACGGAACCGCCTGATGGCGGCTCCGTAAAGTCATTAAGACTGCTTGCTCATGGCTGCAACTTCAGCAGCGAAGTCAGTTTCGACTTTCTCAATGCCTTCGCCCACTTCAAAGCGGATGAAGTTGATCACGTCAGCGTTGTGCTCTTTCAGCAGCTGGCCAACGGTTTTGTTCGGGTCCATAACGAAGTTCTGGCCGGTCAGAGAGATCTCACCGGTGAATTTACGCATACGGCCTTCAACCATTTTCTCAGCGATTTCGCGCGGTTTACCAGACTGCATCGCGATGTCCAGCTGGATCTGGTGCTCACGGGCAACCACGTCAGCCGGGACGTCGTCAGGTTTCACGTATTCCGGTTTGCTTGCAGCAATGTGCATTGCTACGTGCTTCACCAGCTCTTCGTCAGCGCCGGTTGCAGCAACCATGACGCCGATACGTGCACCGTGCAGGTAGGTACCCAGCACGTCGCCTTCCAGGACAGCCAGGCGGCGGATATTGATGTTTTCACCAATTTTTGCCACCAGCGCAGTACGCTGCTCTTCAAACTTCGCTTTCAGCACTTCAACGTCGTTGATTTTTTCGTCCATCGCTGCTGCGATAACGTCATCACCGAAGGCTTTGAAGCCTGCGTCTTTAGCCACGAAGTCAGTTTCGCAGTTCAGCTCAACGATTACGCCGTATTTACCGTCTGCAGACACTTTGGTCAGAATCACGCCTTCAGCAGCCACACGGCCTGCTTTCTTAGCAGCTTTCGCCTGACCGGATTTACGCATGTTGTCGATAGCCAGCTCGATGTCGCCGTTAGCTTCAACCAGTGCTTTCTTACATTCCATCATGCCTGCGCCGGTACGTTCACGCAGTTCTTTTACCAGGGAAGCGGTAATATCAGCCATTCTATTTTCCTCGGTTATCTCGTGGGGGAGCGAGAGGCTCTCACAGAGACGGTT
Source organism: Nissabacter archeti (assembly GCF_018257325.1). NCBI lineage: Bacteria > Pseudomonadati > Pseudomonadota > Gammaproteobacteria > Enterobacterales > Yersiniaceae > Nissabacter > Nissabacter archeti. The sequence goes on along the minus strand of NZ_JAERKB010000017.1, from coordinate 55,411 downwards.
CTCGCATTTAAGATAAGCAAAGGGGGCCTATAAAAGGCCCCCTAACCAACCATATTCAATACCTGGTTAATAAGGGCTCAGTGTGAGCTTGCCTTATTATTCAGCTTCTACGAAGCTGTCTTCTGCCTGAACAGCCAGATCTTGCGAACGGCCTTCACGAACAGCGGCAGCAACAGCGCTCAGGTACAGGTTTACTGCACGGATTGCGTCGTCGTTACCTGGGATGATGAAGTCAACGCCATCCGGATCGGAGTTGGTATCAACGATGGAGAATACCGGGATACCCAGGTTGTTCGCTTCTTTGATCGCGATGTGTTCGTGGTCAGCATCGATAACAAACAGTGCGTCCGGCAGGCCGCCCATGTCTTTGATACCGCCCAGGCTGTTTTCCAGCTTGTCCAGCTCACGGGTACGCATCAGCGCTTCTTTCTTGGTCAGCTTGTCGAAAGTACCGTCTTGAGACTGGATTTCCAGATCTTTCAGGCGCTTGATGGACTGACGAACCGTTTTCCAGTTGGTCAGCATGCCGCCCAACCAGCGATGGTTCACGAAGAACTGGTCGCAGCTGTTTGCTGCTTCTTTTACCGCTTCGCTTGCAGCGCGCTTGGTACCAACGAACAGGATCTTACCTTTACGGGAAGAGATCTTGGTCAACTCAGCCAGGGCTTCGTTGAACATCGGTACAGTCTGCTCCAGGTTGATGATGTGAACTTTGTTACGTGCGCCGAAGATGAATGGCTTCATTTTCGGGTTCCAGTAACGGGTCTGGTGACCGAAGTGTACACCGGCCTTGAGCATGTCGCGCATGGAAACAGTTGCCATGATAAAACCTCTATAGTAGATGTTGGGGTTATGCCTCCACGTATCCCATAACGCCGACCAATCAGAGCAAGCTCCTCAGGGCACCCCGGCGTATGTGCCGATACGTGTGTGTTATACACATATGAGTTTAGTTGGCCGATACCGTCTGGTCATTATTCACGACGCAGATGCGGTTCGCCGGCGCGCTTTATACCATAAACCCGCCCCTGACTCCACTACTTGTTACATCCCATGCTGCCGGGAAATCAGCGTTTGGCAGCGAATTGCCGGGCTGATACCATATTATGATGCACTCTTTTTTGCTGGCCGGCTGGCCGGCCCACTGAACATCTGCGGAACATTTCATGGCAATTTCGATTAAAACTCCTGAAGACATTGAGAAAATGCGCGTCGCCGGCCGCCTGGCGGCGGAAGTGCTGGAAATCATTGAGCCTTACGTCAAACCCGGCGTGACCACCGGCGAACTTGACCGCATCTGCCACGACCACATCACGAATAAACAACAGGCCATTTCCGCCTGCCTGAACTACCACGGCTTCCCGAAATCGGTATGTATTTCAATCAATGAAGTGGTGTGCCACGGTATCCCAAGCGATGACAAAGTCCTGAAAGACGGTGACATCGTTAACATTGACGTCACGGTGATTAAAGACGGCTTCCACGGCGACACCTCAAAAATGTTTATCGCCGGCAAACCCACCATTCTGGGCGAGCGCCTGTGCCGCGTCACCCAGGAGAGCCTCTACCTGGCGATTAACATGGTGCGCCCCGGCATCCGCCTGCGCAGCCTCGGCAAAGCGATCCAGGCCTTTGTGGAAGCGGAAAAATTCTCAGTGGTGCGTGAGTATTGCGGCCACGGCATCGGCGAAGGGTTCCACGAAGAGCCGCAAGTGCTGCATTATGATGCGGATGACGGCGGCGTTGTGCTGCAGCCGGGCATGGCCTTTACCATTGAGCCGATGGTCAACGCCGGTGATTTCCGCATCCGCACCATGAAAGATGGCTGGACGGTAAAAACCAAAGATCGCAGCTTGTCCGCGCAGTATGAGCATACTATTGTGGTGACAGAGAACGGCTGCGAAATAATGACCCTGCGCAAGGATGACACCCTGCCGGCGGTGATTACGCACGAACAGTAAAAGAACAAGCCGGCGGTTGCCGGCTTTTTAATGGGCTGCGCTTATGTCTGAGAATTTTCCCGATCACGAAATCCCTGTTATCCCGCCGCGCTCCGTGCCTGAGCAGCCCCCCTCCCCTACCCACCTGACTGATGCACAGATCACCTGCCCGTCGCTGAAGCAGCACCTTGAAACTTTCCAGCTCTGGCTGGCAGCGGCCTTCAATGCCGGTGAAAGTGCAGAAACATTAGTGGAGGCCCGCAGCCTCTATATTGATCGGCTGTTACGCCGGCTCTGGACTTACTACGGCTTTGACGACGTCCCGGAGACGGCGCTGGTGGCGGTAGGCGGCTATGGCCGTGGCGAGCTGCACCCGCTTTCTGATATCGATGTGCTGGTGCTGAGCCAAAAGCGCCTCAGTGATGAACAGGCCCAGCGCGGCGGGGAGCTTATCACCCTGTTGTGGGACCTGAAGCTCGAGGTCGGGCACAGTATGCGCACCCTGGAAGAGTGCCTGCTGGAAGGGCTGGCGGATCTTACCGTGGCGACCAACCTGATTGAGTCCCGGATGATTTGCGGGGACGTCGCACTGTTCCTGTCGATGCAAAAGCATATTTTCAGCGAGGGCTTCTGGCCGTCGCCGGACTTTTTCCGCGCCAAAATCGAGGAGCAGCACGAACGCCACCTGCGCTATCACGGCACCAGCTACAATCTGGAGCCGGACATCAAAAGCAGCCCCGGCGGCCTGCGTGACATCCATACCCTGTTATGGGTGGCCCGCCGCCATTTCGGTGCCACATCCCTTGATGAGATGGTCGGCTTCGGCTTTCTCACCGACGCAGAGCGCACGGAGCTGAATGCCTGCCAGAGCTTCTTATGGCGCATCCGCTTTGCGCTGCATCTGGTGCTGACCCGCTATGACAACCGCCTGCTGTTTGACCGCCAGCTGAGCGTGGCCCAGCTGTTGCAGTACCAGGGCGAAGGCAATGAGCCGGTTGAGCGCATGATGAAAGATTTCTACCGCGCAACCCGCCGCGTGGGTGAACTGAACCATATGCTGCTGCAACTGTTTGACGAGGCGATCCTGGCGCTGGATGCCACAGAGAAACCGCGGCCGCTGGATGATGAATTCCAGTTGCGCGGCAACCTGATCGACCTGCGTGACGAAACCCTGTTTGCGCGCAAGCCTGAAGCGATCATGCGCATGTTCTACCTGATGGTGAAAACGCGCGATATCGTCGGCATCTATTCCACCACGTTGCGCCAGTTGCGCCATGTCCTGCGGGATTTGCACACCCCGTTGTGTGAAATCCCGGAGGCGCGTGAGCTGTTTATGGCGATTCTGCGCCACCCCGGCGCGGTGTCGCGGGCGCTGGTGCCGATGCACCGCCACAGCGTGCTGCTGGCCTATATGCCGCAGTGGAGCAACATCGTCGGGCAGATGCAGTTTGACCTGTTCCACGCCTACACGGTGGATGAGCACACCATCCGGGTGCTGCAAAAGCTGGAGAGCTTTGCTGACGAAGCCACCCGCCCGCGCCATCCGCTCTGTGTGGAAATTTACCCGCGCCTGCCCCACCCGGAACTGCTGCTGGTTGCCGCGCTGTTCCACGACATCGCCAAAGGGCGCGGCGGCGACCACTCGATCCTCGGCGCGCAGGACGTCATGGCGTTTGCGGAGCTGCACGGGCTGAACTCCCGCGAAAGCCAGCTGGTGGCTTGGCTGGTGCGCTGCCACCTGCTGATGTCCGTGACCGCCCAGCGGCGTGACATCCAGGACCCGACGGTTATCCAGCAATTTACGGCGGAAGTGCAGAGCGAAACCCGGCTGCGTTATCTGGTGAGCCTGACCGTGGCGGATATCTGTGCCACGAACGAAACCCTGTGGAACAGCTGGAAACAGAGCCTGTTGCGTGAGCTCTATTTCGCCACCGAAAAGCAGTTGCGCCGTGGGATGCAGAACAGCCCCGATTTGCGCGAACGGGTCCGCCACCACCGGTTACAGGCGCTGGCGCTGCTGCGGATGGACAACATCGACGAGGAGTCGCTGCACCGCATCTGGAGCCGCTGCCGCGCCGACTATTTCCTGCGCCACTCGCCGAACCAGTTGGCATGGCACGCCCGCCACCTGCTGGAGCATGACTCCACCCTGCCGCTGGTGCTGGTCAGCCGGCAGGCCACGCGCGGCGGCACGGAGATCTTTATCTGGGCGCCCGACCGCCCCTATCTGTTTGCCGCCGTGGCCGGTGAACTGGACCGCCGCAACCTGAGCATCCACGATGCCCAGATCTTCACCAACCGTGACGGTATGGCAATGGACACCTTTATCGTCCTGGAACCGGACGGCAGCCCGCTGGCCGCCGACCGCCACGACGCGATCCGCCAGGCGCTGGTACAGGCGATGACCCAGGAGTATCAGCCGCCGCGTGCGCGCCGCCCGTCACCGAAGCTGCGCCACTTCAGTGTGCCGACCAACGTCAATTTCCTGCCGACCCACACTGACCGGCGCAGCTATCTGGAGCTGGTGGCCCTTGACCAGCCCGGCCTGCTGGCCCGGGTGGGTGAAGTATTCTCCGATCTCGGGCTGTCACTGCATGGCGCGCGGATCACCACCATCGGCGAACGGGTTGAGGATCTGTTTATTCTGGCCGACAGCGATCGCCGCTCCCTGAACCGGGAAACGCGGCGAAAACTGGAACAACGGTTGACAGAAGCCCTCAACCCAAACGATAAAGTGTCATAGATATTTTTCCCTAAACGACAAATCAGGACAGATAACAGGATGCAGCAACTACAAACCGTTATTGAAAACGCCTTCGAGCGCCGCGCAGAGATCACCCCGGCGAACGTGGACACCGTAACGCGCGAAGCGATTAACCAGGTCATCGGTCTGCTGGACAGCGGCGCCCTGCGCGTTGCCGAAAAGATCGACGGGCAGTGGGTAACGCATCAATGGCTGAAAAAGGCCGTGCTGCTTTCCTTCCGCATCAATGACAACCAGGTGATTGACGGCGCGGAAACCCGTTATTACGACAAAGTACCGATGAAATTTGCCGGTTATGACGAAGCCCGTTTCCAGAAAGAAGGGTTCCGCGTGGTGCCGCCGGCGTCCGTGCGCCAGGGTGCCTACATTGCCCGCAATACCGTGCTGATGCCGTCGTACGTCAACATCGGTGCCTACGTGGATGAAGGCTCAATGGTGGACACCTGGGCCACTGTCGGCTCCTGTGCGCAGATTGGTAAAAACGTGCACCTCTCCGGCGGCGTCGGCATCGGCGGCGTGCTGGAGCCGCTGCAGGCCAACCCGACTATCATTGAAGACAACTGCTTCATCGGTGCCCGTTCCGAAGTGGTTGAAGGGGTGATTGTTGAGGAAGGCTCCGTGATCTCCATGGGCGTCTACCTGGGCCAGAGCACCAAGATTTATGACCGCGAAACCGGCGAAGTACATTACGGCCGCGTGCCGGCCGGTTCGGTGGTGGTGTCCGGCAACCTGCCGTCCAAAGACGGCAGCTACAGCCTCTACTGCGCCGTGATCGTGAAGAAAGTGGATGCGAAAACCCGCGGAAAAGTGGGCATCAACGAACTGTTGCGCACCATCGACTAAGCCAGAACGGATAGCGGGTCATTGACCCGCTATTTTTTTGCCCGCCAGACGGCACGCATTGCCCGCAATCACATCTTATGCTGCCGGTTTACGCCATACTTCCCACTGGATAATAACCAGAAAGGTGCTGCTATGTATGAAAACCTGAAAAGTTTAGGGATCCCTAATCCGGATGATATTGACCGTTACAGCCTCCGTCAGGAAGCCAATAACGATATCCTCAAAATTTATTTCAGAAAGGATAAGGGTGAATTTTTCGCGAAAAGCGTGAAGTTTAAATACCCGCGCCAGCGCAAAACCGTGGTCGCGGACAATGCCGGCCAGGGGTTCAAAGAGATCCATGAGATCAACCCGAACCTGCGGTATGTGATCGACGAGCTGGACCAGATTTGCCAGCGCGATCAGGTTGAAGTGGATCTGAAACGTAAGATCCTGGATGACCTGCGCCATCTGGAGTCGGTGGTGGCCAACAAAATCGCCGAGATCGAATCCGATCTGGAAAAGCTGACCCGCAACGGCCGTTAGGCCCTGCCCCGGCGAAAAAAAAGCACAGCCTGCGCTGTGCTTTTTTATGCCCGGACGGTCAGCCCAGCAAGGTGCTCCACTGCTGCACCCAGGGGCCGCTGACCACTTCCGGCTCCGGCTGTTCGATAGCATCGATCTCCAGCCGCTCGCCAATCCGGGTCGCCCCCTGCTCCTGCAACAACGCATCAAACGCGCGCCCGCCGCCACAAAAATGGTCATAGCTGCTGTCACCGAGTGCGATCACGCCATAACGCAATTCCGGCTGGTAACCCACATGCTCACGGATCGCCTCAAACAGCGGCACAATCGAATCCGGCAGGTTGCCTTGCCCGGTGGTGGAGGTGATCACCAGCGCATAATGCGACCGGTAATATTGCCATGCCTCCAGCGTGCCCTCTTCAAACAGCTTAACCTGATGTCCCTGTTTGGTGAGAATAGCTTCCGCCTCTTCTGCAACCATCAGCGCATTGCCATACACGGTGCCGACAAAAATGCCTACCTGAGCCATGCCGCTCCTCCCTTTTGGGTGATTGAATCAGCCGTTATCCTGACCCGGCTGCGCCGGAAACTCAACCCTTTCCAGCGCCGGGACGCAGCCCTGCCAGCCAAACGCGGTGGTGAGCCGTTGCCAGCGGTTGTCCCAACGGGCGGTCAGTGCCAGCGGTTCGCCGGTCACCGGGTGCGCCAGCGTCATATGGCTGGCATGGAGCATCAGGCCGGGGCAGTCAAAGTGGCCCGCGATACCGCGGTTCTGACGCAGGTCACCGTGCGTGGTATCGCCGATAATCGGGTGGCGCAAATGCGCCATATGGCGGCGCAGCTGATGTTTGCGGCCGGTTTCCGGCGTCAGCTCGACCAGACTGAAACGGGACGTCGGGTAGCGCCCGATGGCCAGCGGCACTTCTGCCTGCGCCAGCGCACGATAGTGGCTGATGGCCGGCTGCGGGGCCTTGTCCGGGTTACTGAATTTGTCGGCGATCTTATCCAACTCTTCCGTCAGCGCGTAATCCACCGTGCCATCCTCCAGCACATAGCCGCGCACCACCGCATGGTAGGTTTTCTGCACGTCACGCTGTTCAAACTGCTGGGAGAGCAGGCGCGCCACCTCACTGGAGAGCGCCATCAACAGAATGCCGGACGTCGGGCGATCGAGGCGGTGGACGGTAAACACATGCTGGCCAATCTGATCGCGCAGGGTCTGCATAACAAATACCGTTTCGTGGCGATCAAGCCAGCTGCGGTGCACCAGCCAGCCGGCCGGTTTGTTCACGGCAACCAGATGCGCATCCTGATACAGAATTTCCAGCATCTCAGGCTTCTTGGTTCAGCAGGTCATCGAGACGTTGTAACGCCGCCAGCAACCCGTGCGGCACGCTCTCCTGGCCGGTAAAGGCCATCTCGAAATAGGGGGTCAGGGCAAAGCGGGTCGGCAGCGCGGCCTGTTGCGCCAGCAGGGCCTGCATCCGCGGCAGGAACACCCATTGCAGCCACTGTTCGGCGCGCATGGTGTCCACGCTGAACGGCTCGGTGCTGTTAAACGCAGCCGCGTCAGGCGGTGCGGCCTGCCACAATCCGGCGGCTTTCATCGTCTGCTCAATCTCCAGCAGACGCTGTTGAACCTGGTTTTCTGTACTCATGGTTTCTCTCAGCTTTTACGTATTCAGCTTGCACAATCATCATCCGGTCGCCGGGTATCCGGCCGGGCCGGGAGAGCATACCATCAATTATCCGCCCCTCAAGGGCACAAAAAAATGGGGGTACTGTAAAAACAGTACCCCCGGTTCGTTTTGCAGCGCTCCCGCTACCTGTGTGCTCCCTGCTCAATCCTTGAAAACTTTTCCAACGGTTATCCTAACCTGCTGTCCTTGTCTGACGTCCCTCTTTCATCCTGACGTGTCATCCTGCACCCTGCCGGTGCGCACTCCTTTAGTCTTCCTGACCCACCTGTCTGCTCCGTGGACAAGCTCTCATTCTCCATCCTGGAGGTGTCCCTTACTTCTTCCTGAAGCCTCCTGAGCATCTTCCTGATACTCTCCTGCATTCGTCCTGAATGCTCTCCTGCTGAAGCGGGTATCATCCTGATTATCCTGCTTCACCGCGTTCCCTCGTGGTGGTAATACAATCGCTTATTTGCCTTAGTGCCGCAAGGCACTGTAAGTAAAACCCGTAACATGAACCTGCAACGCTTACCCTGCCTTACCCAACAATTATTTGAATTATAATGATTTTTATTTAAGCGACAGATAATAACACATGAAATTAAAAGCGATGTCTTACAGCCCGTGTGAGAGATCTCTTACACGGGCATTGGGCAGAAGCGTAAGGCTCTTCTTACGCGGCCACCGGCTGAAGCTGGTTCAGGAAGGCCGGCAGGCTGGGCGCCAGCACCGTACGGCGTGCCGTCCCGAAGGATTCCAGCACCACATTCCCGGTCAGGTTACAGAGTGACACCATCAGCATCTCGGAATCCGTGGTGCCGATAAACAGCGTGGGTGACAGCTTCAGCCGTTTTTGCGTCACCAGATGGCCGATCAGGTTCTCCTGTAACCGGGTGAAATCCTCCTCACTCCAGACCTGCAACAGCGTCAGCGCCTGGCCGTCAAAGGTGGCGGTCATGTCCCCGGCATATTGGCTGGTGTAGAAAGCGTGGATCTCGTCGCGTAACTGAATGTCCAGCGCCCGCTCAACATTCGCCAGCGTGGCCGGCGGGCTGAAAGGCTGCGCCTGCCAGTACACCGCCTCATCGCTGCTGCGTAATACGCAGGGGGAAGGCACGCCCAGCAATGCCTCACTGGCGGGTGCAAAACCGGTCTGTGCCTGCCAGTGTGCTTCGTAACGCTGGGTGAAGGCCGACAGCGCCTCAACGGTATCTTTCATATTTTCTCTCATCTCTTGGGCAGGGTACGGTAAACTGGGCACTATTGTACCTATCCCGACGTAAGGTGACAGCATGTCCTCCTATCAGGAGCATCAGGCTCTGCAAAAACTGACCCTGGGGAAACCCACCGCTTATCAGGATCACTACGACGCCACACTGCTGCAGGCGGTGCCGCGCAGCATGAACCGTGAACCCCTGGGGCTTTACCCGGATAACCTGCCGTTCCACGGCGCGGATATCTGGACGCTGTATGAACTCTCCTGGCTGAATGCCAAAGGCCTGCCGCAGGTGGCCGTGGGTGATGTCCGGCTCAATGCCGCCAGCCTCAACCTGGTGGAGTCAAAAAGCTTCAAGCTCTACCTTAACAGCTTCAACCAGACTCGCTTTGCGAGCTGGGACGAGGTGCAGGCGACGCTGCAACGTGACCTCACTGCCTGTGCCCAGGGCGACGTGCAGGTGGCGCTGTTCCGCCTGGATGAGGTGGAAGGCCAGCCGATCAGCCGCTTTGAAGGCGAATGCATCGACGATCAAGAGATTGAGATCGACAACTACCAGTTCAGCACCGACGTGCTGGCGCAGGCAACATGCGGCGAACCGGTGGAAGAGACCCTGGTCAGCCACCTGTTGAAATCCAACTGCCTGATCACCCACCAGCCGGACTGGGGCTCAGTGCAGATCCACTATCGCGGCAACCGCATCGATCGCGAGGCACTGCTGCGGTATCTGGTTTCTTTCCGCCATCACAATGAGTTCCACGAACAGTGTGTTGAGCGTATTTTCAACGATCTGATGCACTTTTTCCGCCCGGAAAAACTGGCAGTTTATGCCCGATATACCCGTCGTGGTGGTTTAGACATCAATCCTTGGCGGGCGAATTTCAATTTTGACCCGGCTGCCGGGCGTCTGGTGCGGCAATAATTGCGAGACGCCGCTCAACAAACAACCGAACACTAATCAGGCATTGGTAAAAAGCCAGGGGCATCGTTAAGGTTAAAGAAATAACAACGGCATCACACAGGATGTAAGGAGCAATTTTGATTACTCATATCAGCCCGCTTGGCTCTATGGATCTGTTGTCACAACTGGAAGTCGATATGCTGAAACGGACGGCCAGCAGCGACTTATACCGTCTTTTCCGTAACTGTTCCCTGGCTGTGCTGAACAGCGGCAGCCAGACCGATAACAGCAAGCAATTGCTGGATCGTTTTCAAGACTTTGATATCAACGTGCTGCGCCGTGAGCGCGGGGTAAAACTCGAGCTGGTTAACCCGCCGGAAGAGGCCTTTGTCGACGGGAAGATTATCCGTTCGCTGCAAGCCAACCTGTTTGCCGTGCTGCGCGATATTCTGTTTGTGAATGCGCAAATGACCAGCGCCGGGCGTCTCCAGCATCTTGACCTGGAAAACCCGGCGCACCTCACCAACCTGGTGTTCTCTATCCTGCGCAATGCGCGCACGCTCCATCTGGATGAAGACCCAAACCTGGTGGTGTGCTGGGGCGGCCACTCGATTAACGAAACCGAATACCTCTATGCCCGCCGCGTCGGCAGTGAGCTGGGCCTGCGTGAGCTGAATATCTGCACCGGCTGCGGGCCGGGGGCCATGGAAGCGCCGATGAAAGGCGCGGCCGTGGGCCATGCACAACAGCGCTACAAAGGCGGGCGTTTCATCGGCATGACGGAGCCGTCAATCATTGCCGCCGAACCGCCTAACCCGCTGGTGAACGAGCTTATCATCATGCCGGACATCGAAAAGCGCCTGGAAGCGTTTGTGCGTATCGCCCACGGCATCGTCATCTTCCCCGGCGGCGTCGGCACCGCCGAGGAGCTGCTCTACCTGCTGGGGATCCTGATGAACCCGGAGAACCAGGATCAGGTCTTGCCGCTGATCCTCACCGGGCCGAAAGAGAGTGCCGACTACTTCCGCGTGCTGGATGAATTCATCTTTAACACGCTGGGCGAAGAGGCGCGCCGCCACTACACCATCATCATTGATGACCCGGCTGAAGTAGCACGCCAGATGAAAAAAGCGATGCCGCTGGTGAAAGAGAACCGCCGCGCCACCGGTGATGCCTACAGCTTTAACTGGTCAATCCGTATTGAGCCGGATCTGCAACTGCCGTTCCTGCCGACCCATGAAAACATGGCCGGCCTGAACCTCTACCCTGACCAACCGGCCCAGGAGCTGGCGGCCTCACTGCGCCGGGCGTTCTCCGGCATCGTGACCGGTAACGTCAAAGAGTTCGGGATCCAGGCGATTGAGACCTTCGGCCCTTATAAACTGCATGGCGATCCGCAACTGATGAAGCAGATGGACAGCCTGTTGCAAGGGTTTGTGGCCCAGCACCGCATGAAACTGCCCGGCACGGCTTACATTCCCTGCTATGAGATCTGTGCCTGATCCCCTCCCCCGGCGCGGCTTCCGCGGCGTCGTTTTTTCTTTTCCGCCGGGCTGCCCGGCGGAGTTTTACACCAGGTCTGCCCGCCATGATCCATCTTTTAATTATTGATGCCCTTAACCTTATCCGGCGCATCCATGCGGTACAGGGCTCACCCTGTCAGGATGCCTGCCGCCACGCCCTCAGCCAGATCTGCCAACATGCGCAGCCCACCCATGCGGTGGCCGTGTTTGACGAGGATGACCGCGCAGACAGCTGGCGTCACCGCTGCCTGCCGGAGTACAAAGCCGGGCGCAACCCGATGCCGGAAAACCTGCAACAGGAGTTGCCTCTGCTGCGTGCAGCCTTTGAGGCCGCGGGCATCGCCTGCTGGCAATCGCCCGGCCATGAGGCGGATGACATCGCCGCTACCTTGGCGGTAAAAGTGGCCGGTGCCGGGCATCAGGTGACGATTGTGTCCACCGACAAAGGCTATTGCCAGCTGCTGGCCCCCCAGGTGCAGATCCGCGACTACTTCCAGAAACGCTGGCTGGATCTGCCGTTTGTGATGCAGGAATTTGGCGTCACCCCGTCCCAGCTGCCTGACTTCTGGGGCCTGGCCGGCATCAGCAGCAGCAAAATCCCCGGCGTCAGCGGTGTTGGGCCGAAAACGGCTGTCACCCTGCTGCAACAGGCGGGGTCGCTGGAGGCGCTTTACGATAATCTGGAGGCAGTGCCGGAGAAGTGGCGGGCAAAACTGGTACAGCACCGGGACGCGGCGTTTGCCAGCAAACAGGTAGCGACCCTCTGCACCGATGTGCCGCTGCATGGCAATCTGCAACAGCTCAGGTTACCGGCGTAAAAAAGAGAACGGCACGCTGTGCGTGCCGTTCTGGATTAACGCTCGTCGCGACGGCCGGGGACGGCCGACCACATCCGGCGCACATGCACCGTCACTTCTTCACGGTCGTGATAGAGCTGTTTGGCGTGAATCTCGGAGTTGATGCCGTTCTCATCAAGCTGCTCCTTGATCGCCTGGAGATTCTGGCTCACCTCTTCGTAGCGCTTTTTCATCGGCAGCTTCAGGTTGAAGATCGCCTCGCGGCACCAGCCTTTGACCAGCCAGTCCGTCATCAGCTGCGCCACTTTCGCCGGTTTTTCTACCATGTCGCACACCAGCCAGTAGATGTTGTTGCGCGGCGGCTCAAAGCGGAAACCGTCCGCTTTATAGTGCGTAACCTGCCCGGTTTCCATCAGGCTTGGCGCCATCGGGCCGTTATCCACGGCGTGTACCATCATGCTGCGCTGCACCAGTTGGTAAGTCCAGCCACCGGGGCAGGCCCCGAGATCCACCGCATGCATCCCGCTCGCCAGGCGCTCGTCCCATTCGTCTGCCGGAATAAAGACGTGGAACGCCTCTTCCAGTTTCAGTGTGGAGCGGCTCGGCGCATCTGACGGGAATTTCAGGCGCGGGATGCCCATATAGAACGGGGAGTTGTTATTGCTGTAGGAGTAACCGACATAACAGCACCCAGGGGCGATAAAGAAGACGTGCACCACCGGGCGGTGCGGGTTTTCACGCTGCGCCATCACATTTTGCTCACGCATCCCGGCGCGCAACGGTACCGTGAGTTTGCGGCAGAATTTGGTCAGCTCTTTGGCGTCGTTAGTGTCCGGCACTTCCACGCGCAGCTCGCCGGCGCCCTGCACCACGCCGACCAGCATCCCGACAATCGGCGATACGCGGTCATCCACCGGCAGATCCTTCAGCAGCTCCCCGACCACCAGCATCTGGCGGGCGAAAATCAGCTCGCGGAACGGCAGCTCGCGCGCCAGTTTATCGGCCTCTTCCGGCTGGTAGCACTCAAACAGCACATAACCGCTGTTCTCTTTAACCCTGGCAAAACCGAACACCTCGCGGGCGGCCGCTTTCTCCGTAATTTCTGCCGCGCACTCTTTCTCAAAACCGGGGCGACAATACAACGCTAACTTATTCATGGCGATCTGCCTTTCTCTTAAGACGCAACGCGCCAATCAACATCAAAACCCAGCCCGCCAGGAAGCAGAAGCCCCCAACCGGCGTAACAAATACCCACATACGCAGCTGTGACAGCGCCAGGCAGTAAAGGCTGCCGCTGAACAGCACCGTCCCCAGCGCCAGCAACGCCCCGCTCCAGTAAAACCACAGGCTGGCACGGCGCTGCATCGCCAGGGAGAGGCCCATAATGGCAAGGGTATGGAAACCCTGATAATTCAGGCCGGTCTGGATCCAGCCCATCTCTTTTGCGCCCAGTGAGGCGCTCAGCACATGGGCACCGAATGCGCCCAGCGCCACAAAAACAAAGCCGCTGATGGCGGCAAAAATCAGCATGAAACGGCTGCTCATGGTATGACCCATCTTTCTTTAAAAACGGCGTATGAAAGTAAAACCCAAAAAGCCTGTGTCAGGAACGACGCGCACTTAATGTTCGTATCGGAAACGGAATTTTTCCTGTTCGCTGGCCGCGCGGGCCAGGATCCATTGCCGGAAGGCGGCTATTTTACCGAGTTCTGCCTGACTGTCATGACATACCAGATAAAAAGCGTTTTTACTTACCAGCACGTCATTAAACGGGCAGACCAGGCGACCGGCCTCAATCTCCATCTGCGTCATGACATTATTGACCAGCGCGACCCCCTGGCCATGCACAGCCGCCTGCACCACCATCGCACTGTGGCTGAAAATCGGCCCTTGCTGCACATTAATGTGCGACAACCCCAATTGACGGGTATAGGCCAGCCAGTCACGGCGTGAGGAGTCATGCAGCAGGGTATGGTAAGCCAGATCGGCCGGGGTTTTCAGCGGGTGATCGCCGGTGGTCAGCAACAGCGGTGAACAGGCCGGCAGCAGGTATTCGGCGTAGAGCCGCTCTGCGCGCAGCCCCGGCCAGTTGCCGCGGCCATAAAAAATCGCCACATCCACGTCATCCGCCAGCTTGTCCTCTTCGCGGTCAACCGCCTGGATACGCACATCAATGCCGGGATAGGCCGAGTTGAACCCGGAAAGGCGCGGCACCAGCCATTGGATGGCAAAGCTCGGCGGCAGGCTGACGGTGAGTGCGCCTTTGGCGCTGCGGGCCTGCAATTTGCGGGTGGCGTCATTTAATGCCGTAAATATCTCTTTAATGTCAAGGTAATAACTCTGGCCCTCTTCCGTCAGCAGCAGGGACCGGTTGCGGCGGCGGAACAATTTAAGGCCGAGAAAATCTTCCAATGATTTGATTTGGTGACTGACGGCTGCCTGGGTAACGAACAGTTCCTCAGCCGCTTTGGTAAAGCTCAGATGGCGGGCAGCCGCATCAAATACCCGCAGGGCATTGAGCGGGGGGAGTCGTTTTGACATGGTAAACAGCTTATGAGTTGACGTGTGATTACAACAAATAATTTTTAGTTACTTATTAGATTTTTTTATCCGAGCCATTATAAATTGTCCGTTGAGGATGCGCCAGCAAATACCTATAGTGGCGGCACTTCCCGGGCCGGAACGAAAAGTTGATGGGTATGAGGATACCGAGAGGCTTTTGGCTTGTGGTTGTGATGTTGTGTTTGCAAGTTGTCTGGCACTCCAGACGCAGTAGCAGAAGCTACTCTTTTTCACTTCCTGTACATTTACCCTGTCTGTCCATAGTGATTTATGCAGCACCGCACTTTGCGGTGCTTTTTTTTTGCGTGTGGCGGAGCTGTGCGCCCCGCCGGCAAAGGGCCTGTTACTCCCCTTTCACCATCTCTTTCACGTCTGCACGGTTGATCTGCTGTTCATTGCCATAGGCGTCTTTGTAGCTGATCATCCCGGTATCATCATCAACCTGAGGTTTCCCTTCAGACACGATGGTACGGCCATCATTGGTGTGCATCACATAGTTGCTGGAACAGGCAGCCAACGTACAGGTCAACATTACGGCAGAAACCACTGCTGCTAACTTTTTCATCATGAACTCCTTGTAGAGAGATGTTTTCTCGAATTGTTGCTGTTATCAGGCGAAAAATTTTTTAGCCCGTTATAAATCAGCATAACAAAGTTCCGAGAGTTTGCCAGAAAAGTGCCCCCCGCCCCCACCCGGCCTTGTGCCGCCGCGTTAAATCGGCGAGGATCGGTGCCAGTAATCAGGAGAGCGCAATTCCATGACCCCGTTTGATGCGGCCGGCTTCCGCCGCCACTTCCCCGCGCTGGCCCACGCCGGCGTCTATCTCGACAGTGCTGCCACGGCGCTGAAGCCGCAGGCGATGATTGACGCCACCACGGCGTTTTATCAGCAGAGCGGCGTCACGGTGCACCGCAGCCAGCACGCGCAGGCACAGGCCCTGACCCGGCACTATGAGTCAGCACGTGAACAGGTCGCTGCCCTGATTAATGCCGCGCACCCGCAGGAAATTGTCTGGACGCGCGGTGCCACGGAAGCGCTGAACCTGGTGGCGCAGGGCTATTTCCGCCCGCGGCTCCAGCCCGGTGATGAGTTACTGGTGAGCCAGGCGGAGCATCACGCCAACCTGCTGCCGTGGCTGATGCTGGCCGAGCAGACCGGCGCGGTGGTGGTGCCGCTGCCGCTCGATCAGCACCAGATCCCGGACATCGACGCATTAGCTGAGCTATTGCGTCCGCGCACACGGTTGCTTGCCCTGGGGCAGATGTCCAACGTCACCGGCGGTTGCCCGGATCTGGCGCGCGCCATCGCCCTGGCCCATGCCAATAACACCCTGGTGGTGGTGGACGGCGCACAGGGCGCAGTGCATAACCCGCCGGACGTCCAGGCACTGGGCATTGATTTTTACGCCTTTTCTGCCCATAAGCTCTATGGCCCGACCGGCATCGGCATGTTGTACGGCAACCTGGCGCACCTTAACGAGATGGCGGCCTGGCAAGGCGGCGGCAAGATGATTAGCCAGGTCTCCTTCTCCGGTTACACCCCGCAGCCGGTGCCGCACCGTTTTGAAGCCGGCACACCTAACATTGCCGGGGTGATCGGTTTATCCGCCACGCTGGACTGGCTGGCCGGGCAGGATCTGGCGGCGGCAGAAGCGTACAGCCGCGGGCTGGCGCGTGATGCAGAACAGCAACTGGCCGCGATCCCCGGCTTCCGCAGTTTCCGCCGCTCTGACGCCAGCCTGCTGGCGTTCGATTTTACCGACGTGCATCACAGCGATATGATCACCCTGCTGGCCGAACAGGGCATCGCCCTGCGCGCGGGCCAGCACTGCGCGCAGCCGCTGATGGCGCAACTGGGCGTTTCAGGCACCCTACGCGCCTCTTTTGCCCCTTATAACACCCCGCAGGATGTCGGTGCGCTGGTCGCCGCCGTGCATCAGGCACGCGCCATGCTGCTGGATTAAGTTGACCGGAGTTAACCTTATGATGCTTGCCCCCCACCCGTTCGGCCACGCGCTTACCCTGGAGGCCCTGACCGCAACCTTTACCGGTTTCAGCCAGTGGGAAGATCGTTACCGCCAGCTGATCCAGCTCGCACGGCAATTGCCGCCGCTGGATGAGGCGCTAAAGACGCCGGAACGTGAACTGAGCGGGTGTGAAAACCGCGTCTGGCTCGGTTACCAGCGCAATGAAGACGGCACGCTGCACTTTTATGGCGACAGCGAAGGCCGGATTGTGAAAGGCTTGCTGGCGGTTATCCTTACCGCCATTGAAGGGAAAACGCCGACAGCGTTACAGCAGCTGGATCTGCTGGCGCTGTTTGATACCCTGGGCCTGCGCCAGCAGCTCAGCGCCACCCGTGCCGGCGGGTTGCAGGCACTGGCAGACGCCGTGGCCCGCATCGCCGCCGCTGAGGGCGGCTGACGCCGTTATGCCTGTGCCGCCTGGCGTTCTGCTTTGGCGACCATTTTCTTCAACGCATGGGACACCGCCACAAAACCAAAGGTGGCGGTGACCATCGTGGCCGCGCCAAACCCGGCGGCGCAATCCATCCGCTTCGGCCCCTCGGCGGTGCTGCGGGACGCGCAGACTGAGCCGTCCGGCTGCGGGTAGACCAGCGGTTCGCTGGAGAAGACGCAGTCAATCCCCAGTTTCCCTTTGCTGTTTTTCACCACGTTAAAATCACTCTTCAGCCGTTCACGCAGTTTGGCCGCCAGCGGGTCCTGGATGGTTTTCGCCAGATCGGTAACCTCAATCCGTGTCGGGTCAATCTGCCCGCCCGCCCCGCCGGTGGTCACCACCGGGATTTTGAAACGGCGGCAGTAAGCCAGCAGCGCCGCTTTCGGCCGCACGCTGTCGATGGCGTCAATCACATAGCTGAAGTTGTTATCCAGCAGCGCCGCCACATTCTCCGGCGTGATGAAATCATCGATGCAGGTGACGCGGCACTCCGGGTTAATCGCCAGAATGCGCTGGGCCATCACCTCGGTTTTCGCCTGGCCGACACTCTGTTTCAGCGCATGGATCTGGCGGTTGGTATTGGTGACACAGACATCGTCCATGTCGATAAGCGTAATCGCGCCGATGCCGGTACGCGCCAGTGCCTCGGCCGCCCAGGAGCCGACGCCGCCGATGCCAATCACGCAGACGTGCGCCGCCGCGAACACCGACAGCGCCGACTGGCCATACAGCCGGGCCGTGCCGCCGAAACGTTGCAGATAAGCGTCAGAATAGGCTGCTGTTGTCACGTTCATTACCTCAACACTGTAACCGGGATGCCCGGCGAAAAATAAAAAAGCAGCCCGCAGGCCGCTTCTGTTGCTGCCCGGTGGCGGAATTACTGCGGGTTGTTCACCAGCAGGGTGCCGCCTTGTGAACCGCTGTTCAGCACCGGTTTGGCCTGGCTCTGGTAGGCCGTGAACAGCGGGCCGCCGCTCTGTTTGGATTTCAGCACCCAGACCCGGCCATAGTGGTTGTAATAACCGGCCGCGTGGCCCGCTTCCGGGCCGATGCCCTGATAGATGTCGAAATGCTGGCCTTTAATCGCCCCGCCGACATCCAATGCCACCATCAGCCGCATATGGTACTTGCCGGTAAATTTGCCGTTATTGTCCAGCTCCGGCACTTCTGCCAGCAGCGTGGTGCCGGCCGGGATCAGCGAACGGTCCGAGGCCACCGAGGCTTTGGCAATCAGCGGTACGGCGCTTGCCCCTTTCACCGGCGCAAACATCTCCGGCTTAAAGAACACAAAGGAAGGGTTCTGTTCCAGCAGCTCACGCACTTCTGCCGGGGAGTGGCTGTCCGCCCACTGGCGGATCGCCTGCATCGACATATCTTCGCGCGCCACTTCACCGCGATCAATCAGCACTTTACCAATGCTGCGATAGGCGTGGCCGTTCTTGCCGCCGTAGCCAAAGAACATCAGCGGGCGGCCGTCGCCGAAATCCACATACCCGCTGCCCTGCACTTCCATCATGAAGTTATCCATCAGGGAGTTGGTGTAAGCCACTGCGTAACGCTCATCCAGCGCCCCGCTGTAAATCGCGGCGCGATCCGGCAGGCGGCGTTTGCCTTTTGGCGGCATCCGGTAGAGCGGGTAACGGAATTCGCCCTGCGGGGTATAGCGCGCCTGCACCACCGGCGTGTAGTAGCCGGTAAACTGCACATTGCCGAAGTTGTCCACGCCCTCCATCTGGTAGGCGCTCAGCCCGTACTGGCTGAGGGTACGGGTATCGCCCCCGGCGCGGATCCACTGCTGCACATTCTGATAAGTCGGGCTGTTGCGGCTGAACAGGCCCGGTGAGGCGTACTGGATTTCCTGCAGCTGATCGGCATAATCCTTGGCATTGACCGGCTTCCCTTTGGCATTCGGCTCATTAACCAGCGCCAGCGACTGTTCCAGACGCCCATCTTTATACTGCTGCCCACGATCGGTGGGCCGGGAAGAACACCCGGCCAGGATAGCGATTACCACGCCGCTGACGATATATTTGCCTAACGATCCTTTCATTGCCTGCACTCTTTACCGGATTTTCACCCGCGCACGATAACAAACGCCCATAGAGAAAGGAATTCTCCCTGCCAAAAAAGGCAGCCGCCATCGGGAAAAAACAGGCAAAAAAGCGTCATTTCGTTTAAAAAACCTGCGCCTAATGCATTAAATGTAAAAACAACTTGCAGCAAATCTCATGGCCGGTATAGTGCGCATCCATCGGACGCGGGGTGGAGCAGCCTGGTAGCTCGTCGGGCTCATAACCCGAAGGTCGTCGGTTC
>NZ_JAERKB010000017.1:0-35810 GCF_018257325.1 Nissabacter archeti | reverse complement strand
GTATAGTGCGCATCCATCGGACGCGGGGTGGAGCAGCCTGGTAGCTCGTCGGGCTCATAACCCGAAGGTCGTCGGTTCAAATCCGGCCCCCGCAACCAATTCGATGCTGTACCAGCAGCAAAAAACGTCGGATGGTTCGATAAGCAGTAAAGAAGTAAAGATGTTACGGACGCGGGGTGGAGCAGCCTGGTAGCTCGTCGGGCTCATAACCCGAAGGTCGTCGGTTCGAATCCGGCCCCCGCAACCAATTCGGTGCTGTACCAGCAGCTGAAAATCCGCATTGCACGTAACAGCGGCCTGGCGTACAATCAGGACGTTAGCGTTAAAAAAGTAAGTATGGTTGTAAAAAATAAGCAGTAAGACGGACGCGGGGTGGAGCAGCCTGGTAGCTCGTCGGGCTCATAACCCGAAGGTCGTCGGTTCGAATCCGGCCCCCGCAACCACTTACATGACATCAGACACCCTTCAGGGTGTTTTTTTGTTTCTGCCGTCTGGACTTCTTTTCCCCTCTCCTTTTTGTCTTTTCCCCTGCCCGGTTTATTGCGCGCCACCCGGCGGGCAGCGCGGTATCATCCTGTTCTTACTCTTCTTCTCACGACTTACCGCCGCACCAGTCCGCCTTTGGCGAAATAGGACGTGATCCCGGCCAGAATCGACTCCGCCACCTGCTGCTGAAAGCGGCTGGTACGCAGCTTGCGCTCCTCTTTCACGTTACTGATAAACGCCGTTTCCACCAGAATCGACGGAATATCAGGCGCTTTCAATACCGCAAACCCCGCCTGATCGACATGGTTCTTATGCAGGTGATTCACTTTTCCCATCCGTGCCAGCACCTCTTTGCCGAATTTCAGGCTGTCATTGATGGTGGCCGTCTGCACCAGATCAAACATCGTATGGTCGAGATAACGGTCGCCGCTTTTCCCTACGCCGCCAATGTTATCCGCCTCATTCTGCGTTTGCGCCAGGTAACGTGCGGCGGCGCTGGTCGCGCCTTTGGTAGACAACGCAAACACCGAGGAGCCACGTGCCGCCCGGTTGGTAAAGGCATCTGCATGAATCGACACAAACAGGTCAGCGTGCTGTTTGCGCGCCTTCGCCACCCGCACCCGCAACGGGATAAAGACATCTTCGTTGCGCGTCATATAGGCTTTCATGTTCGGTTGCTTGTCGATCAGCTTTTTCAGCCGCCGGGCAATCAGCAGCACAATGTCTTTTTCACGCGTCTTATATTTCCCGACGGCCCCCGAGTCTTCGCCGCCGTGGCCGGGGTCCAGCATGATGATAATCGGCCGGTCGTGGCCGGCATTGCCGCGTCTGGGCGTCGTCGCCGGCAGCGAGCGTTCCAGATCGCCTTTGTTGTAATCTTCCAGCAGCGCCAGCAACGGATCGGAAGGCTCCCCTGCCCGGCCGCTGGCCGGATAGAGATCCACCACCAGCCGGTTTTTAAATTCTGACACCGGCCCAAGGGTAAACAGGTGCGGCGTGCTGTTTTGTTTCAGCTCCAGCACCACCCGCACGGTATCTTTCGTAAATTGCCCGACGCGGGCCTGCTTCAGGTAAGGATCGTTGGTGCGCACCTGTTTGCCGATGCCTTTCAGCACACTGTTGAGGTGAACACCTTCAATGTCGATCACCACGCGCTCCGGGTGACTGAGTGCAAACTGCTTATACTTAAGCGGCGTGGAGGATTCGATGGTCACGCGCGTGTAGGGCGTTGAAGGCCAGACACGTACGGCAATCACGTGTGCGGCGGCGGCAAACCCGACCTGGCTGATGCTGAGCAACCAGGTGGCGGCGGCGGCCTGCACCAGACGGCGGCGGCCCAGATTAGGAGGGTTATCGTTCATGCGGCTCCGGGAAAATGAAAAGCGATGAAAAGGCATCGCTAAAGCGGGCTAAACGTCAAAAACTTTAACGAATCAGCCGCTTCCTGTCACCCTTAAAGCCGCCCACCGGCTAAAAAGCCCAATCTTCTGATAAGCACTAACCCCCTGTTAACCTCCTGATAACTTTTCTTGGTGATTTCCTGCTTGCGATCTCGGCAATAAAGAATAAAAATACAGAAATTACGAATAATCATGCAAGAGGCAAAGCCCGTGAAGGAACGTAGTACAGAGCTGGTTCAAGGATTCCGTCACTCAGTCCCCTATATCAATGCCCACCGCGGCAAGACATTTGTGATCATGCTGGGCGGGGAGGCCATCGAGCATGAGAACTTCTCCAACATCGTTAACGATATCGGTCTGTTGCATAGTTTGGGCATCCGGCTGGTGGTGGTGTATGGCGCCCGCCCGCAGATTGACGCCAACCTGGCGCAGCACCATTGCGAGCCGGTATACCACAAACACACCCGGGTAACGGATGCCAAAACCCTGGAGCTGGTGAAACAGGCTGCCGGTTTGCTGCAACTCGACATCACTGCCCGCCTCTCGATGAGCCTGAATAACACGCCATTGCAGGGCGCGCACATCAACGTGGTGAGCGGTAACTTCATCATCGCCCAGCCGTTGGGTGTGGATGACGGCGTGGACTACTGTCACAGCGGCCGTATCCGCCGTATTGATGAAGAGGCGATCCACCGCCAGCTCGACAGCGGTGCCATTGTGCTGATGGGGCCGGTGGCGGTCTCCGTGACCGGGGAGAGCTTCAACCTCACCTCAGAAGAGGTCGCGACCCAACTGGCGATCAAACTCAAAGCGGAGAAGATGATTGGCTTCTGTTCTTCGCAAGGGGTGACGGACAGCGAAGGCAATGTGATTTCCGAGCTGTTCCCGAATGACGCCCAGCAGCGCATCGACGCGCTGGAGCAGACCGGTGATTACTACTCCGGCACTGTGCGGTTCCTGCGTGGGGCGGTCAAAGCCTGCCGCAGCGGCGTGCGCCGCAGCCACCTGATCAGCTATCTCGAGGATGGGGCGCTGGTGCAGGAGCTGTTCTCGCGTGACGGTATCGGTACGCAGATCGTGATGGAGAGTGCCGAGCAGGTACGCCGCGCCACCATTAATGACATCGGCGGCATTCTGGAGCTGATCCGCCCGCTGGAGCAACAGGGGATTCTGGTGCGCCGCTCCCGTGAGCAACTGGAGATGGAGATCGACAAGTTCACTATCATCGAGCGCGACAACCTGACCATTGCCTGTGCGGCGCTCTACCCCTTCCCGGAAGAGAAGATTGGTGAAATGGCCTGTGTGGCCGTGCACCCTGACTACCGCAGCTCCTCACGCGGTGAGATGTTGCTGCACCGGGTGGCGAGCCAGGCGCGCCAGCTGGGGCTGGAGAAGCTGTTTGTGCTGACCACCCGCAGCATCCACTGGTTCCAGGAGCGCGGCTTCCAGCCGGCGGATGTCGAGGTGTTGCCGATGCAGAAACAGGCACTCTATAACTACCAGCGCCGCTCCAAGATCCTGCTGGCCGATCTGTAACGCCGGCTTTTCCTGCCTGCCCACGCCGACGGTTCGCCGTCGGCGTGGCGTTTCTCCCGGCTTGCGTGTTGTCTTGCGAAAAACGTCAACCGCTGCAAAACAGCCTCACTGAAAAAACAGCCCTCGCTGAAAAAGAGAGTCATTGCCGCAAAAAACAGTCACCGGCGCAAATACAGTCACCGTCGCAAATACAGTCACCGCGCAGCCTGAATCCCGTCAGGAAGCCGCCTGAAGCGCCTGCATTAACCGGTCACCCAGGCCACTGCGCCGCTGCGTCGGGGTGCTGATGGCACTGGCCAGCACGTTATGGCTGGCATAAAGCGACAGCTGTTTTTTGGCGCGGGTAATGGCGGTGTACACCAGCTCACGCGTCAATACCGGCAGCCACTGGTTCGGCAGCACCAGCAGGGTGTGGTCAAACTCCGACCCCTGAGACTTATGCACGGTCATCGCATAGGCAGTTTCATGCGCCGGAAGGCGGCTTGGCTGGACGGACTTAATTTCACCGTTCGGCAACTGGAAATAGACCCGCAGCTCGTTGCGGTGGTCACGCAATGTGATGCCGATGTCGCCGTTAAACAGCCCAAGTGCGCTGTCATTACGGCTGATCATCACCGGCCGGCCGGCATACCAGCGCCCGGCCGCGCCCGGCTGGCGGCGGATTGCCCCACAGCGGTTCAGCGCCAGCTCAATCCTGTCATTCAGCCCGCTGACGCCAAACGGCCCCTCGCGCACGGCGCACAGCACGCGGAACTGGTTGAACAGCCTCAGGATCTCCCCGGCCCCGGCACCGGCTTTCACCTGTTCCAGATAGGGCCGGTAGTGCGCCACGCAGCGCTCCAGCAGATGCGGATAGTCTTCGTTCTCTGCCAGCGGGTAACCCTGCACATCCTCATGGCTGCCGCCCAGCACCTTCAGCGCCGCTGCGGCTTTCCCGGCGTTCACCGCACTGGCCAGCAACCCGATGCCGGAAGCCGCATCAAAGCGATAACTTTTGCGCAGCAGGCAGAGGCTGTCACGCACGGTGGCGTGCGCCTTGAGATCGGTGCCGCTCAGCGCGCAGCCGGTGATGCGGCTTAACTGATCGGCCCGCGCCGGGCTGTAGCCCTGTTCAGCGAAACGGCAGAGATCGCCCAGCACCGCGCCCGCTTCCACCGAGGCCAGCTGATCGCGGTCACCGAGGAAAATCACCCTGGCGTGCGGCGGCAACGCAGCAATCAGCCGCGCCATCATCGGCAAGTCCACCATCGAGGCCTCATCCACCACCAGCACATCCAGGTGCAGCGGGTTCGCAGCATGGTGACGCATTCGCTGGCTGTTGGGCTGTGCGCCCAGCAGCCGGTGCAGGGTCGAGGCCTCCTGCGGGATCGCCGCCTGGATCGCGGCATCCAGCGCCAGTTCACGGCTGGCCTTGCCGAGGGATTCCGTCAGCCGGGCGGCCGCCTTGCCGGTCGGCGCAGCCAGCTGGATACGCAGTTTCCTGTCTGCTGAGAGCTCAACCAGCGCCGCCAGCAGCCTGGCCACCGTGGTGGTTTTACCGGTGCCCGGCCCGCCGGAAATAATGGAGATGCGGCGGGTAATGGCGACCGCTGCCGCCACCTTTTGCCAGTCCGGCTCACTGCCGCCGGGGCCGAACAAACGATCGAGGATCGCGCCCAGCGCCGCGTGGTCAGCAGGCTGGTCGCTGTCACTGGCGATAAACCCGGCCACCTGCGCCTCGCACTGCCACATCCGTTGCAGGTAGAGACGGTCCTGATGCAGCACCAGCGGCGTGGGTTGGGAGCCGTCGCTCACCGCCGGTGACTCTTTCAGCCAGTGGAGCCACTGCGTGCCGTCAGGGTGGCCGAGGCGCGCGCCCATCTCTTTTGCCAGTTCCGGGTGGCGGCCATCAAACAGTGCATCCGGTGTGAGCTGGGCCAGCGGCAGGCAGACATGGCCGCTGCCCGCCTCTGCGCTGACGCAGGCTGCCGCCAGCAGCATCGCGGGTTGGTTCTCATCCGCCAGAAAACGGGCAAATTGCACATCCAGCGGCCTCAGGGCGCCACCCAGCAGCGCACGTTCCAGTAAGGTCATCATGAAGGTGATCCTGCCTCAGTAAGAGAGAGCGTGTGGCCTTCGAACAAGGCATCCATCTCGCGGATAAAGTCCGACGGGGGGCGGCAGCGGAAAATGCCGTTTTCCGGATGCTGTTGGTCGATCCCACGCAAAAAAAGATAAATCACGCCGCCAAAGTGGCGGTCGACGTCATAGCCAGCCAGGCGGTGCCGCAAATAGCGGTGCAGCGCCAGGCTGTAGAGCTGGTATTGCAGGTCATAGCGGTGTTCGGCCATCGCCTGCGCCATCGCGGGCTGGGTATAGGCAGCGGCACTCTCGCCCAGCCAGTTGGATTTATAATCCAGCAGGTAGAACTTTCCTTCCCAGCAGAACACCAGGTCAATAAACCCTTTCAGCATCCCTTTCACCTGCCGGAAATCCAGCGGCGGGCAGGCAGCCGACAGCGGATCATACTGCTTCACCAGACGGTCGAGATCCGCCGCGCGCAGCAGGCCACGGATTGGAATATAGAATTGCAGTTCCGCCTGCCGCTGCGCAGGCGGCAGTTGCCGCAATGACAGCCCCTCCGGCCCCAAAGGCGCCTGTAGCACCTGTTCCAGCCAGCCGGCCAGCACCTCGCCCCACTCGCTGCCGAAGCCCTGGGCCGTGAGTTTCTCCTCCAGCCAGGCGCGATCCGGTGTCTGGCTGAAGTCGATCTCTTCAAACAAACTGTGCAGGAAGGTGCCGGGCGACGCCCCTTTCGGGAAGGTGTGCGGCGTCATGCCCGGTGTGGTTTCCGGCTGCTGCTCCCCGGCGGCGTCAATGTCCAGCCGCGGCAGCAGGGCTTCTGCCAGTGCGCTGCCGTGCTGCTGCAAGCCGGAATAGCTGGTGACCCGCCAGTTATCCCCGACGTGACGGGAGAACTCCCGCGCCTCCAGCGCCAGCGCCGGGGGAGCCGGCGCTTCCCACGGCTGCACCGCCGGTTCGGCAATCTGGGTCAGCGCGATGCTCTCATCCGCCAGCGCGCCCAGCAGCTCCGCCAGGGCAAAGGCGTCACACGTTTCCCCTTTCTGGATCAGGTAGCCCAATGCGCTGCGGTGCAGATCGGTGTCGCCCTGCTTTTTGCGGTTACCCTGAATCAACGGCGCAATGCCGATGCTGCAATGAAACACTGACCGGGTCAGGGCCACATACAGCAGGCGCAAATCCTCCGCCAGCCGTTCCTCTTCCGCCAGTGCCTTGCTCTCCTCTTCCTCCCGCAAGTCGAGCAGCGCCGCGAACGTCTGGCGGTCATGGTAGAGCGCCTGCTGCTGCGGGCGGAAATGGGCGATAAACGGCAGCCACACCAGCGGATACTCCAGCCCTTTGGATTTATGGATGGTTACAATCTGCACCAGATGGCGATCGCTTTCGAGGCGCAGCTGTTCGTTTTCCGCCTGCTTCTCCGGCTGGGCAATCTGCTGGGCCAGCCAGCGCACCAGCGCGTAGTCGCTCTCCAGCTGGGAAGAGGCCTCCTGCAACAGTTCACCCAAATGCAGGAAATCCGTTAACCGGCGCTCGCCCTCTTCGCTGACCAGCAGGTTCTCTGCCAGATGGCGTTTGCGCATCAGCTCGCGCAGCATCGGCAGCACGCCGCGCCGCTCCCAGTGTTCGCGGTAGCCGTCAAACTCCAGCACCAGCGCATCCCAGTCGGTTTCACTGGCGCTCAGCTCCGCCAGCGTACGGGCGTCCAGCCCCATCACGCCGGTCGCCATCGCGCTGCGCAGGGTACGTTCCTGCTCCGGAGCCAGCACCGCCTGCAACAGCCAGAGCATGTCCCGCGCTTCGGGGGTATCAAATACGCTGTCACGATTGGAGAGGTAAACCGAGCGGATGGCGAGCGCGCCCAGCGCCTCCCGCACCAGCGCAGCCTCAATCCGGTTACGCACCAGCACCGTGATGTCCGACGCCCTGACCGCGCGCCGTTCCCCGCCGTTGACAAGCCACGCCTCGCCGCGCTGCCCGGCAGAGAGCCAGTGGCTGATCTGCCCGGCACACTGGCGCGCCATCATCTGCTGGTAATCACTGACGCCAACGCCCTCACCCGATTGCAGCCAGAAATGCAGCGCCGGTTGCCGTTCGCCGGACACCTCAAACGCCAGCGCCTGGTTGCGGGCGGCTGCGGAAACCGGGCTGAACGGGATCTCACTGAAAATAAAGGGATCGTCTTTCTGCTGGAACAGCGTATTCACCGCGGCCACCATCGGGTGGGAGGAACGCCAGTTGGTGCCGAGCGTATAGTGGGCGCTCACTTCTGCACGGGCGCGCATGTAGGTGAAAATATCCGCCCCACGGAAAGCGTAAATGGCCTGTTTGGGGTCACCGATCAGCAGCAGGCCGCATTGCGGCTGGTTGCCGTAAAGGGTCCGGAAGATCCGGTACTGTTGCGGGTCGGTGTCCTGGAATTCATCGATCATCGCCACCGGGTAGCGGGCGCGGATCGCCTCGGCCAGCGCCCCGCCGCCTTCGGCCTGTAACGCCTCATCCAACCGGCTGAGCAGGTCATCAAAGCCCATTTCAGCCCGCTGGCGCTTCTCTTTCTGCACCGTCTGGCGGATTTCTGTGATCGCCTGCGCCATCACCACATCGCGCAGAGAGAGCGGCTCAGCACAGAGCTGCTCGATCAGCGTAAATACCGGGTGGCGCGGCGGCTCACCTTTTTTGGTTTTTTCCAGCAACCGTGCCTGGCTGAACTTTTCCAGTTCTGCCGGCAACTGGTAATCCTGCGTCTCCAGCGCGCACCACTCACTGACTTTCTCCAGCCAGAGCGGCAGGTAACGGCTGCTGTAACTGCGCTTGTCGACGCCGGAAGCAGAAATCAGCGCTTCCAGCTCCCCCGCCGCACTGTTCCATGCCTGTTTTACCTCGCTGATGCGGGCAATGATCCGCGCATGGCGGCTCTGTAACGTTTCACCTTCGGCAGGCGGGTAACGCAGCGCCGGGGCTTCGCCGTGAAGATAAGGGGCCAGATCGCGCAGCAACTCCTCCGGGCCGCTCCACGCCTGCCCCACCGGCCGGGCAATCTCAATCGGCAGCGGGTAACAGTGCCGCCGCCAGAAGTCAGCACACGCCTGACGGCGCAACGGCATTTCATCCTGCACCAGCGTCTGCTCAAACAGGATGCCGGACTCAAATGCATTGTGGGTCAGCATCCGCTGGCAGAAACCGTGAATAGTGTAAATCGCGGCTTCATCCATCTGCCGTTCGGCCGCCAGCAGCAACGCGGCGGCATCGGCCAGATCGGCAATCTCTGCCATCAGCGCCTGTAACATGCCGTCACTGCTGCTGCCGCGCACACAGGCCAGCCGCAGGGCATGGATATTCTCGCGGATACGGCCGCGCAACTCTTCGGTCGCCGCCTCGGTGAAGGTCACCACCAGAATCTCCTCGACCGTCAGCGGGCGCGGGAAGGCCGCCTCCCCGCCCAGCCCCAGCAGCAGGCGCAGGTAGAGGATCCCGATGGTGAAGGTCTTGCCGGTACCCGCTGAGGCCTCAATCAGCCGCTCCGCATAGAGCGGCAGGGTCAGCGGGTTCAGGGCGAGGGGCGCGGACGTCGTCATTGCCCATTCACCTGTTGCGGCAGGGTCGCTTGCAGACGGGTGGTGTCAGTGTAGGTCGTCCAGTCTGCCGGGGCAGCGAAACCGCCTTTTTGCGCATCCGGGCCGTTACCCTGGATCTGTGACAGCAACGCCAGCCCTTGCGGGTTCATCACAGCCTGTTGGTAGTACTGGTGCAGCTGGTCACGCGTCAGGGCTTTCAGCACTCCGACCACCTGGTCGCGGGTATCGAAGCGGAAATTGCCGCGGCTGAAGTCATTGCTGAAGCGGCTGGCTTCTTCACTCAGGGTTTGCGGACGCTGGGTCAGCTCATCGATCATTGCCTGACGGTATTGCACAAAATCCTCATTGCTCATGGCACCCAGCCGTTTATCCGCCTGGGCAAAGAAATCAAGGTAACGCGGGTAGAGGTAAGCCGGTGGCTGGCTGTTGCTCTGCAACAGGAAGCCCAGCCCCCACTGTTTCCCGACTGAGATAGGGAAGGCAAACACCGCGTAGCCCAGCTGCTCCTGCGTACGCAGCTGGCTGTAGAACCAGGGTTGCAGAATCTGCCCAAGCAAGGCGCTGTAGGCCATGCTGCGCACCTCATCATAACCGGACGGCACATAGACCGCAGCCAGTGCGGAATCACTGCTGCTGCCGGCTTTTTGCAGGTTGGCCAGCTGTTTCTGCGTAATCACCACCTCTTTGCCGTGCCACCAGGCTTTGCCGGTGCAGCCGAGCTGGGTTTTCAGCGAATGTGCCAGCTGGCGCACCTGATCCGCCGTCATGTTACCGACCACCAGCACTTCCGGCGCGGCCAAATGGAGCAGGCTGTCACGGTAGGCGATGATCTCCTCCACCGTGATGCTGTCCAGCATGGCGCGGCGCGCCTCACGTTCGCTGTAAGGCACGCGGGAGAGCATCTGTACCGGCATGATCGCCTGCTCAAAGGCTTTGCCTTTGCCGGAGGCATCCAGCTTCTCCCGGTACCAGGATTTGGCCTGCGCCAGCTGATCGGCGGTCGGCGTGAAGCTGGCGTAACCGGCCACCAGGGACGTGAGCAGTTGCGGCAAGCGCTGGGTATAGCCGTTGGCGTTAAAGACCACCCCATTATCCGGCGCAGTGGAGAAGCCGATACCGCCGATAGAGGCCTGATAACTGAGCTGATCCAGCGCCAGCCCCGCCAGATAGTCAGTGAGCGCATACATCACCTGATGGCGCGGTGAGTCGAGTGCCGTTGGGTTGCGGAAGGCAAAGGTAATGTCGGCGCGCGGCTCATCGGCAAAGGCGCGGCTTGGCATGTAGAGCGCGCGCAGCCCCGGCTCATCCACCACCACCTGTGGCCGCACCGGTTTTTCCGTGGAGGTAATCAGTGACAGATCGTCCGGGATGTAGGGGTTAAGCGCCGGCAGTGTCAGGGCGATTTGTGTGCCCAGTTGCTGCCAATGCTGGCGCTGCGCCGGGGTAATACGGTCTACCTGGTATGGCGCATCAACGAAATAGGCAGTACGGTTGTGCGGTGCATCCGGGCTGACCACCCAGACACGCACTTTTTCCGGCGTCAATTGGCTCAGGCGGGCGGCGATGGCCGCCGGGTCATAGCGGTCGGCAAGGTAGGGGGCATCCAGCGTATGGTTCACCGGCACCCGCAGCATGGTATCTACCAGCCACTCGATGTAATTCATATCGCGGGTAATGGCCGGGTAACGGTAATCGAGGTTCAGCACATGGCTGATTTCATCGAAATAACTTTTGCTGATGCCCTGCTGACGCAGCATCGACAGGTAGTTGAACACTGCGGCAATCACCTCGTCACGCTGCGCCAGCCCTTTGTCAGTCAACGACACGGAAATGGCAAACACGCCCTGGTTGCGGTCAACCAGCGGGTCGGCCCCGGCATTGATGGCATCTGCCAGGCCCTGTTTCTGTAACCAGTCCGACAGCGTGCCGGGGCTGCGGTTACCGATCAGGTAGCTGATGTAGGTGTCGGTTTTGCTGCGGAACGCCTGGCTATTTTGATCCCGCGCGCGGTCGTTATCTATCGCGAACTCCAGCTTGAGCTGTTTACGCGGCTGCGCCGGGACATAGTGAACAATAATGCCCTCTTGCGCCGGGGTCAGCGTCGGCACGGTAATCGCCGGTACGCTGGCCTGATGGTTGGCGATGCGGCCAAAGGTGCCGGCCGCCAGCGAGGCCAGTGCGGGTAACGGCTGGTTGCTGTAGATCACGCCCACCATCAGGTTGGCGGAGTAGTAGCGCTGGTAGAACGCCGTCAGCTGCTCATGCAGTTTGCTGCCGGGCTTGTCTTTCAGTG
This sequence comes from Nissabacter archeti, assembly GCF_018257325.1. Lineage (NCBI taxonomy): Bacteria > Pseudomonadati > Pseudomonadota > Gammaproteobacteria > Enterobacterales > Yersiniaceae > Nissabacter > Nissabacter archeti. The sequence goes on along the minus strand of NZ_JAERKB010000017.1, from coordinate 24,462 downwards.
TGTCGAGGTTGCCGCCGGAGAAGCGGGCGCTGGGGTGCGCCGGGTTAAGTGTCTCCGCCCTGACCTGCGCCATGCGCATACCGTCACGCGAACGCGCCATCGTCAATTCAGCATTGACAGCATGGCGTTCGCGATCGGCATTGACCGGGTCAAGCAGCGGCGCGGCAATGGCATCCGCCAGCCGGTCAACCGCCGGGGTCAGCGCGCTGTTTTCCACCTCCAGGTAGAATGCGGTGCGGTAGGAGGCGGTGCTGGCGTTATGGCTGCCGCCATGTTTCTTCAGAAACTCGGCAAGGTTTTCCGGGTCCGGGTACTTTTTCGACCCCATCAGCACCATATGCTCAAGGTAGTGGGCCAGCCCCAGCTGGCTCCCCGGATCGTCCAGCGAGCCGACCGGCAACGCCAGCGCCGCCAGCGATTTGGGGGCCTGGGCATCAGACACCAGCAGCACCGTCATGCCGTTATCCAGTTTCACCGCCTGGTATTGGCGGGGATCGTGTTCACTCTTGTTGATTGTTTCCGCCAGTGGCTGCCATCCCTGCGCAAAACCGCTGATTGGTGCTAAAAAAATCAATAACAACAGTAACCTGGAAATACAGGTAAGCTGTTTTCGCATTCCCACTCTCCCATCACCTGGTAAATGTACCGCCGGAGCAAACTTCAAAGGGTAAGGCCACTCTGCGTGAACGTTGCTGGCCGGGCCGCCTGAAGAGGTGAGACCCGGTATGCCGCGATAGTGCCGCCACAGGCGGTATCGCTGAGAATGCACCTGCCCTGTGGCAGCGGCGGTGCACGGCGGAGTCCTTTCATGACACGGTGACGCGTCTTGCCTTTATGCCGCCCCGGCCTGATGGTGCAGGGCCAGAGGCAGTAAAAAACGTTCCGCATTCTGCTGGATTTTTACGATGTCGTCATCGTCCAATTGCCGGATGACGCGTTGCAGGTAGGGATCATCGCCTTCGCCGGGAACACGCTGATCGCCCAGCCAGGCCTGAAGCAGTTTACCGCGGGCTTTGCCCTGCGTCTCCTCATCACGGTTTATCTCCCCGGTCTGGGGATCCACGCAGTGACTGAGCCACGCCCAGCCGCTCTTGTTGACCAGCAGCAGCGGCTCACGCATACCCTGCCGGTACCCCTCGATCAACAGCGCCAGATAGTCCCGGGCCTGTTTGACCGGCAGAGCGGGGAAGTGCCACGCGGTATCTTTGCGCCCATAGCTGCGGCTTTCCCCCTTGCCTCCTGATGCACAATACGCCAGATGCTCGATCCACAGCAACACCCCATCCACCGCATTCAGTGTCGCAGGCCGCCAGCGCAACAGGCCATCGGGCTGGATATGGTGAACCCAGCCGGTGATCAGGCAGTCACCGATTTCCAGGGTAATCTCTTCACTGCGGGACTCACCGCGCAGCGCCCTGACCTTCTCTGCCAGCCCGGTCATCTCTTCGGACTGCTTCTGCCAGTAGATTTCACCAAACGCGCCGTAAGGCAGCGCGCCGGAGGCTTTCACCCGCGCATAGAGCGCGTCGGCGTCCTGCTCTTCAATCAGCGTATTGAGCAGCTGGCTGTTGAATTTATAGCGGTTGAGGCTGTCCAGCACGAACGGCTCTTCGTCCGGCAGCTCCGTCTCTTCCAGCATAAAATTGACGCCGAGGCGCATCTGGAAAAAGGCGCGAACCGGATGCCGATAAAAGCGCATCAGGTTTTCCAGCGTGATCTCTTCCAGCGGTTCCGGTGCCAGCGGCTGGTTGAAGTCCGGGTGCGGCTCACCCTGCGCGCTGGCGGCGGGCAGCCATTCGCGCGCGTAACTCTGGTGTTCATCACCCGGCACAAAGTTTTCCGCATTAAACGGCATCCGGGCATGGTGGCAGAGTACGTGCTCACGTACCCGGCGTTCGCTCTCGTCCGCCTCGCACGCCAGATCGTCCGGCAGCACGAAACTCTGGCCGATATACTCCATCAGCTCGGTCACCAGCACGGAGGCGTAACGCTCGCTGTTGTCCTGAATTGAACGGCCGATAAAGCTGATGTAAAGCCGCTGCTGGGCTGACAGCATCGCCTCCAGGAACAGATAGCGGTCATCATCACGGCGGCTGCGATCCCCTTTTTTCACCTGATGCGCCATCAGGTCAAACCCGAGCGGCGGCAGGGTACGCGGGTAAACGCCATCATTCATGCCCAGCAAGCAGACCACCTGGAAAGGAATCGACCGCATCGGCATCAGGGTACAGAAGTTGATTGGCCCTGCCAGGAAGCGCTGGCTGATGCGCTCCTGATCCAGCCGGGCCGCCAGGTCATCACGCAGGATGCTGAGCGGCACCTTATCCGGGTATTGCGCGGCCAGCCCGAAATTGATCGCTTTCTGCCACTGCTCCTCAATCACCGTCAGCACCCCTTCCGTCTCCACATCTTTGATGAAGAAGGTGTCGAGCATCTGGCGGCAGAGCGGCAACCATGCCGCCAGCGGGCGCGGTTCATCCAGCAGGGTGCGCCAGCGGGTAAGCTGCATCAGCAACTCTGCCAGGTGCCCGGCCAGCTCTGCCGCCAGCCCGGTGGACTCGTCATAGGGCAGTACGCCCTGCCAGTGCCCGGCTTCGCTGTCCATCGCGTAGCCCAGCAGCATCCGCGTCAGGCCAAAGCGCCAGGTGTGCTGGCCGGTCGGCGGCAGTTCAAGCTGGCGGATGGCGTCATCGTCCAGCCCCCAGCGGATGCCGGATTCACTGACCCACAGCCGTAACAACCGCAGCCCATCCTCATGGATAGCGAAACGGCCGGCCAGCGCCGGGACTTCCAGCAACGCCAGCACCTGCTCTGAGGTAAAGCGGCTCTGCGGCATCTCCAGCAGGGTAAGGAACGCCTGCAACGCCGGGTGGGCCTGGCTCGCTTTACGGTCAGAAATGGCAAACGGCAGGTAGCGATCCGGCGGGGCATTGCCAAATACGGCCTGAATGTAGGGCGCGTAGCTGTCGATGTCCGCCACCATCACAATGATGTCACGCGGCGTGAGATCCGGGTCTTCCGCCATCATCGCCAGCAGTTTGTCATGCAGCACTTCCACTTCGCGCTGCGGGCTGTGGCAGGCATGGATGCAGATGGAGCGATCCTCTGGGTCCAGCAGGCGTTTACCGGCGCTGTTGGCCAGGGTTTCCGGCGTCATGCCCAGCACCGCCTGGTCATTCAGCTCCAGCATGTCCTGCTGCACCGCGTGCAGCAGGGTGTCGTCTTCCATGTCCACAAACGCCTGCACTTCCTGAATGTCATCAATCTGGGAAAGCAGGTACATATGGTCACGCCCCAGCTTGCCCCAGGAGGCCAGCAGCGGGTTGGTAAGTGCCTGCTCCCCTTCCTGGTTAAACAGCTGCGGTGCCTGCGCCGGATCGCGGAACAGATCAACCTCGGCGCGGGCGAGGTAGTCACGCCGTTTGCGGCTTTGCAGTTTGGCCAGAAACGCATAGTTCTGGATGTCACCCCAATAGTAGCGGCAAGGGTTGGTGAACATCAGGTGGATGTCGATGTGCTTGCCCAGCGCCTGCAACGCCTGCAAATAGATTGGCGGCAGCGCGGAGATGCCGCAGATAAACACCCGCGCCGGCAGCCCCGGCGGGCAGGTTTCCTGCTGGTTCAGGGTAGTGATAAAGCGCTGGTAGAGGTTGGCACGGTGCCATTTCGGCTGCCCCAGCGCGGCGGTGTACTCACACAGCCGCGCCCACAGTACCGCCTGCCACTGCTGCGCCTCGCCCAGATCCTCTTGCAGTTCACCGCGCTCCCACCCTTCCAGCCAGTGCGGGCGGTAAACCAGATACTGGTCAAACAGGTCAGCGACCCTGGCAGCCAGCTGGTGGATTTTGCGCTTGTCACCGTCATCCTGCAGGTAATGGCGCAGGGGGGCAAAGGCCGGTTCCGGCAACATTTCCGGCAGCAGCCACATCAGCTTCCAGGTCATCGCATCTTTACTGAAGGCGCTCTCTTTCGGGATCCCCGGCAAGACGCGGGTGAACATGTCCCAGATAAAGGAGGCCGGCAGCGGAAACTGAATATTCGCCGCAATCCCAAACTCATCGGCCAACTGCATTTGCAGCCATTGCGCCATGCCGGGGCTTTGCACCAGCACCACTTCCTGTTGGAAGGGATCGGAGAGCGGTTGCCCCTCAATAAGCGCCGAGATCAGTTTTTTCAGCAGATCCAGTTGGTTGGAGTGGTAAACGGTGAACATGATGCCTCTGAAGTGAATAACGGGTGTGGCAGGCGGCTTGCGCCGCAGCCCCACTGTAACCTGACGCCGCCGTAAAGCAACACCGGGGCGGGGTTTTAACATAATAACCGGCGCACCGTCACCTGTTGCTGTGCCGGGGCCGTTACGGTAACACTCGCCCAGCGGCAGCCGCCGGGGGCGCCGGCAGACGCGCTGCTGATGGTCAGTTGCCAGCCCTGGGGCGCCGGTAACAGCCCGCTCTGATGGCAGGTCAGGCTGAAAGCCTCCAGGTGCTGGCCGGCCAGCCGCCATGCCTGCTGCACCTGCCGTTGCCGGTCAAACCCCGCCGTCAGTGCCTGCTGGTAGGTGAGCAACCCCAGCAGCGAGACGGCAAACAGCATCGCGGCAAACAGCACTTCAATCAGGGTAAAACCCCGCTGCGTCGTCATGGCACGGCTTCTCCGTCACAGTCATGCGGGGCCTTTTCCGGGCAGAAATCCAGCCAGCCCCCGGCTTGTACGGTCAGCCGCCCGCCTTTACCGGGGGCAGCCAGCCGGTAAAGGAACAGCGGGGAATCGTCTGCCCGCTGCCCTTCCCCACGCAGCAGGATAACGCCCGGCGCGGCCGCGGCTTTTATGCAGCCGTGCAGGCTGCCGGGATGAAAGGCCCGGCATTGCCATGTGGTGTTTGCCGGCGGCCAATTCAATGTTTCCGCCCAGGTGAGGGAGGACGCAGCCTGATGCCAGGCCAGCACATGTTGCCGCGTTCCGGCGGTGAGCCGCACCGCTTCGTCAAGCTGGCGGTGCAGCGCCGTCATGCCCATCAGCCCCAGCAGCATCAGCCCCATCAGTGTCAACAGCAGGGCGTTGCCCTGTTGCCGCCTCATGCGTTTGCCCCGGTCAGTAAACGGACAATCTGATGCGGGGTCACACCCTGCCGGTGTTGGCCGCTCAGAGTGAGTTGCAGCACGCTGCCTGCGGTTTCGCGGGCGTCGGTAAGCGTAAAACCGGTGACGGTGACGTCAGCCGGATCGAGCAGCCTCTCCCAGCCCGTGCCGCCGCAGTGCGCCACGCCACGCTGCGTCTCCAGCGCACCGGCCACCAGGCGGTAGCCAAAGGTTTCCGCCTCCGGCCCTGCCGGTTCCCAGCGGCCATTGCGGTTGAGGTCATACGCCAGCACGATGCACCCCCCTGCCCCCGTGCCGGGTGCCGTGCTCAGGCGAATGGCGTGGCGGCCGCAGGCTGCCCCGGCACAAAACCCCGCGCGGCGCAGATCTTTTTCGAGGGTGTCCGCCACCTGATGCAGGGCATGATCCAGCCAGAACAGCTGACGCAGGCGCTGCCCCTGCTGGTAGATTGCCGGGTAACTGCCGGCCGCGGCCAGCATCACCACACTGCCGATGCCCATCGCCAGCAGGATTTCCGGCAGGGTGAACCCCTGTTGCCGGGCACCGGGCCTGTTCAGCGGCATGGCGGCACCCCGCTGACCGCATTTTCAGCGCAGAGCCGCAAGCGTCCGTGGCCGGAAAGCACGACCCGGATGCGCCCGGCAGCATTGCCGAGGGTGAGATGGCCTGGCTGGGCGGTATTGCGCAGGCCATAAAACCCCATGCCGTTGCCGCTGAAGTCCACTATCGCCACGCCCTCCCCGCCGGGCCGGAACACCCGCAGTGCGTTCCCGTTGCACCCGTCAGGCACATCATTCAGCCGCGTGACGCAGCCCGCCGGCCCCAGCGTCACCGCAAGCAGGTGCGCCTCATTGCGGGCATTGGCCTGCGCCTGCATCCGGCCCAGAAAGGCCTGGAGCGTCTGGGCGCTCTGCCGCAGGCGGTGCGCCTGGCGCATTGTCTGGCCGTAATAGAGGCTGCCGCCGGTCAGGATGGCAATCAGCCCCATCACCACCAGCATTTCAAGTAAGCTCATGCCCTGTTGTTTCCCTGTGCGTCTGTTCATGCGGGCCAGTGTAAGGCGCAAAACTGCCCCGGCCAGCGGGCGGTGGCGGAACAGGAACCCATTACGCACCCCGGCATTGCAACGGCGGGAAACCGGCATTTTTCTGGAAGGTATGCCGCAAAACCGGCGGCGGCGGGCGGGTGCAGGCATAAAAAAACCGAAGCCATTGGCTTCGGTTCTATACAGCAGAAGGATGTATCAGATCGCGACCGGGGCCTTGATGGCCGGGTGCGGGTCATACCCTTCAATCTCGAAATCGTCGAAGCGGTAATCAAACAGGGAGTCAGGTTTGCGCTTGATCACCAGTGTCGGCATCGGGCGCGGCTCGCGCGTCAGTTGCAGGCGCGCCTGCTCCAGATGGTTGCTGTAGAGGTGGGTGTCCCCGCCGGTCCAGACGAAATCCCCGACCTCCAGATCACACTGCTGCGCCATCATATGCACCAGCAGCGCATAGCTGGCGATGTTGAACGGCAGGCCGAGGAACACATCGCAGGAGCGCTGGTACAGCTGGCAGGAGAGTTTGCCGTCCGCCACGTAGAACTGGAAGAACGCGTGGCACGGGGCCAGCGCCATGCTCTCCAGTTCACCCACGTTCCAGGCGGAAACGATGATGCGGCGGGAGTCCGGGTCCTGTTTCAGTTGCTGCACCACGTTCGCCAGCTGGTCTATCTGGCGGCCGTCCGCGGCCCCCCAGGCACGCCACTGTTTGCCGTACACCGGGCCGAGGTCGCCGTTTTCATCGGCCCACTCATCCCAGATGGTGACGTTGTTTTCACGCAGGTAGGCGATGTTGGTTTCGCCTTTCAGGAACCAGAGCAGTTCGTGAATGATTGACCGCAGGTGGCAGCGCTTGGTGGTCACCAGCGGGAAGCCCTCTTGCAGGTTGAAACGCATCTGATGGCCAAAAATCGACAGCGTGCCGGTGCCGGTGCGGTCAGCTTTCGGGGTGCCCTGATGGAGCACGGTGTTCATTAAATCCAGATACTGTTTCATGTTACCTCACAACGGTTTTCTGTGGGCGGCGGTAGGCCCAAATCATCATAATGACGCCCGCCACGATCATCGGAATCGAGAGGATCTGCCCCATACTGATAATGCCGTCGAACAGCCCCAACTGGGCGTCCGGCTGGCGGAAATGCTCCACAATGATGCGGAAGGCGCCGTAACCGATCAGGAACAGGCCGGAGACGCTGCCCATCGGCCGCGGTTTGCGGATAAAGAGGTTCAGGATCAGGAACAGCACCACCCCTTCCAGCAGCAGTTCATAGATCTGCGACGGGTGGCGCGGCAGCACGCCATACTGGTTCAGCAGCGGCAGCAGGGACGGGTCAGCGACGGCAATCGCCATATCTTCACTGCGCGAGCCGGGGAACAGCATCGCCCACGGCGTGTGGGTGGTGACGCGGCCCCAGAGTTCACCGTTGATGAAGTTGCCGAGGCGGCCGGCACCGAGGCCAAACGGGATCAACGGCGCAATAAAATCAGAGACCTGGAAGAAGGTGCGGTGGGTGCGGCGGGCAAACAGCAGCATCACGCAGATCACACCCAGCAGGCCGCCGTGGAACGACATCCCGCCATCCCATACTTTGAACAGGTAGAGCGGGTTATCGAGGAACAGCGGCAGGTTGTAGAACAGCACATAGCCTACGCGGCCGCCGATAAACACACCCAGGAAACCGAAATAGAGCAGGTTTTCCACTTCATCTTTGGTCCAGCCGCTGCCGGGCTTGTTGGCGCGGCGCACCGCCAGCCACATGGCAAACACAAAGCCCACCAGGTACATCAGGCCGTACCAGTGGAGGGAAACCGGGCCCAGGGAGAAAATCACCGGGTCGAAGTCAGGAAACGCCAGATAGCTGTTACTCATCCATCACCACAATTTGTCGAATGTTAGCCCCAGGGGGGTCAGCAGGTTGCGAATCATAGCATAGGCGAAAAGCGGTCCGGGGCGGGAATAGGTATTTATCTGTAAAGAAAGGCGTCGGCGTCAACCGGCCAAAACGCGGCTATTTACCGCCGCGAATCAGCCCGCCGAGGCCACGGCGCTCCATAAACGCCGAGACGATGTGGCGCACGTCGGCGGTATGCGGGGCGGTGAGCACCCTGGCGGCCAGCGCGTCCGCTTCCTCACGCGTCACACGCCGCAGCAGGTATTTGATACGGGCAATGCTGCGCCCGTTCATGCTGAGGTGGCGGAAGCCCAGCCCGACCAGCAGCAGCGCGCCCATCGGGTCACCGGCCATCTCGCCGCACAGGCTGAGATCCAGCCCGGCCTGTGCGCTCTGGTCAGCGATCATTTTCAGCACCCGCAACATCGACGGGTGCAGGCTGTCGTACAGCGCCGCCACGCGGGTATTGTTGCGGTCCACCGCCAGCAGGTATTGCGTCAGGTCATTGGTGCCGACCGAGACGAAATCGACCCGCCCGGCCAGGTGGGGGATCAGGAACACCATCGCCGGCACTTCAATCATGATGCCCAGCCGCACCGGCGGCAGAGAGTAACCGAGCACCTCCTGCACCTCACGCCCGGCGCGCTCAATCAGGCGTTTCGCCTCATCGATTTCTTCCAGGCTGGTGATCATCGGCAACAGGATGCTGAGGTTGCCGGTGGCGGCATTGGCGCGCAGCATGGCGCGCACCTGAATCAGGAAGATTTCCGGCTGGTCGAGAGTGATGCGGATGCCGCGCCAGCCAAGGCAAGGGTTCTCTTCGCTGATCGGCATATAGGGAAGCTGTTTATCTGAGCCGATGTCGAGGGTGCGCAGCGTCACGGACTTCTGCGGGAAAATCTGCAACATGCCCTGATACTGCGCCACCTGCTCCTCTTCTGACGGGAAACCGCTTTGCAGCATAAACGGGATTTCCGTGCGGTAGAGGCCGATGCCGTCCACCCGGCCGCCGAACAGCTTTTCATGGTCGGCGCTCAGCCCGGCATTCAGCAGGGTGAAGACCCGCTCGCCGCTTTTCAGCTGCGCCGGTTCCTCCACGTCATCTTCCGCGCGCTGGCTCAGCTCCAGCTCTTCGTTGATCAGCCGCTGGTACTCCTGGATCAGCACCGGTTCCGGGTCGATCAGCAGTTCACCGCGATAGCCGTCAACGATCAGCGTGCGCTGGTTGAGCAGCGAGGTCTGGATGTCGGCGCCCATCACGGTCGGCACACCCATTGCCCGCACCAGGATCGCCGCGTGGGAGTTGGCGGCCCCATCGCGCACCACCACCCCGGCCAGCCGCTCCGGCGGCACTTCCGCCAGCAACGTGGCGGTCAGTTCGTCGGCCACCAGCACAAACCGCTCCGGCCAGGGGATGTCGCCCTGCACGCTGTCGTCGAGGTGGAACAGCAGCCGCTGGCCGAGCGCGCGCAAATCCCCGGCACGCTCGCGCATGTAGGCGTCCTGCAGGCTGGCGAACTGGGCAGCGAAATGCTCCACCACCTTTTTCACCGCCCACTCCGCCACGGAGCCGCCGTCTATCTCAAAATAGAGCTCACGCTTCAGGCGGGCATCATTCAGCAGGTGGGAGTAGAGGTCGAAGATCGCCGCGCTCTCTTTCTGCGCGCTGGCGGTAAAGCGTTTGCTGAAGCGGCGGAACTCCGCCCCGGCCTCTTCCAGCGCACGGGTCAGGCGTTCGCGCTCCCGGGTGCTGTCGAGGGTCGATGCCATATAGACCAGATCCAGCGACGGCTGCGAGCAGTCCTGCCAGCCCACGCCAATCGCCACGCCCGGTGAGGCGGGCAGCGCTTTGACGCGCGTCTGGCGGAAGCGGCCAAACAGCTCGGTCAGCTGCACCTGGGTCAGGAACCCGGCGATCTGCGTCGCCAGGGTGACCAGGAACGACTCTTCGCTCTCGTCGAACTGGCGATGTTCGCGCTGTTGCACCACCAGCACGCCCAGCAACTGGCGGCGGTGGATAATCGGCACCCCGAGGAAGGAACGGAAACGCTCCTCTTTCACCTGCGGGACATATTTGAAACTGGGGTGGCTGTGGGCATCGGCGAGGTTGATAGGCTCCGCCAGGCGGCCCACCAGCCCCACCACGCCCTCATCAAAGGCAAGCGTCACCTGTTTACCGCGCGGTTTTTTCAGGCCGCGCGTGGCCATCAGGTAGTAGCAGCGGCGATCGTTGTCCGCCAGGTAGATGGAGCAGACTTCAGTGTCCATCGCCAGGCAGGTTTCGTTGACGAGCAGATCCAGCGCCTCGTTCAGGCTGGTTGCCGCGGCGACTTTTTCAACAATTTCTCGCAAACGCGTGAGCATAATCTGCGTGACTTAACCTCTTTTGCGACGGTAAGCAGGGGGTGAGCGAGGCGGGCTTAACTCCTGCACCGGCATCACGGTTGTGGAAAACTCTTTCATCACACGGCGATAGACATCACGTTTAAAGGAGACGACCTGCCGTACCGGATACCAGAAACTGACCCAGCGCCAGCCGTCAAATTCCGGCGTGCTGCTGCGTTGCATATTGATATCCGCGTCGTCGCACATGAGCTGCAAGAGAAACCATTTTTGCTTTTGGCCGATACAAACCGGCTTTGTGTCCCAACGCACCAAACGTTTTGGCAATTTATAGCGCAACCAGTTGCGGGTTGAGGCCAGAATGCGCACATCTTTCCGGTTCAGCCCCACTTCTTCAAACAGTTCACGGTACATCGCCTGCTCAGCGGTTTCACCGGGGTTAATCCCCCCCTGAGGAAACTGCCAGGAGTGCTGACCGTAACGACGGGCCCAGAGTACCTGCCCCTGCCGATTACAGATTACGATACCAACATTCGGGCGGTAGCCATCATCATCGATCACCGGACTACCTCAAATAAGCGTAAATGCATATGCCTTGATTGTTTCACACTCCCAACAGGCGGTAAACCACTGCTTATCAGCCGTTCATCAGGAATAACACCGGGATAACCCACAGCTTCCTGCCAAGTTATAAACATATCCCCGGCTACACCCCCGATTTTATTCACGTTTTCTGTGGATATCTTTGTGCAGAACTTCAGGGTAACGCCTTAAACCCCCCGGCGGTGGATAACTTCACCCCTGGGTACTCTCAGCATTATCTTATTTAAAACAGCACGATAACCCCGTATGCCGCGGCGCGGCGGCAGAGATAATGTGAGCAATATCACCTTTCATTGTTGATGAGGTTAAAAATCAAACAAAGTTGGTTTTATCCACAGATAATGCCAATTTATTGGACATAAAAAGAGTAAATTATCCAAAACCCCGCCGCGTCAAGCCTGTGGATGAAACCAGTAGTACGTATTAAGCCGGGTTATCCCAAAAATCTGTGGATAACCTGGTGTAAGATCCTGTTTATTGTCAGCGGCAAACGGTGAAAAAAAGCGGTGCCTTTCAGGTTATCGGCAAATTAACAGAAAAATTTATCAGCTAAATCATGCTATTATTCTGTTTTTCCCCCACCTGGCGCGAAATACCGCTCCCAGGGGAAAGACCAGTACATTTTTTAACCACTCCGACAGGTGACACGCATGGGCCTCTCTCCCCTTCCTCCACCGCAACACAGTGATGAACTGCTGCAACGCGCCCAGGCGCTGGCCGGGTACTCACTGGGCGACCTGGCCACGCAGGCCGGCATCGCTATTCCGGCCAATTTAAAACGGGATAAAGGCTGGGTTGGGATGCTGCTGGAGTTCTACCTCGGGGCCACCGCCGGCAGCAAAGCAGAGCAGGATTTCCCGGCGCTGGGCGTGGAGCTGAAAACCATCCCGGTGGATGCCGCCGGGAAACCGCTGGAGACGACCTTTGTCTGCGTGGCCCCGCTCACCGGTAACAGCGGCGTCAGCTGGGAACGCAGCCATGTGCGCCATAAACTGTCGCGGGTGCTGTGGGTGCCGGTGGAGGGCGAACGCGTGCTGCCGCTGGCAGAGCGGCGCATCGGTGCGCCGTTGCTCTGGTCGCCCAGCCCGGAAGAGGAAGATCAACTGCGCTGTGACTGGGAAGAATTGATGGACATGATCGTGCTCGGTAAGGTTGAGAGCATCACCGCCCGCCACGGCGAGGTGCTGCAACTGCGGCCCAAAGCGGCCAACAGCAAGGCGCTGACCGAGGCGATAGGCGATCGCGGCCAGCCGATCATGACGCTGCCGCGCGGGTTCTACCTGAAAAAGAACTTTACCGCGGCGCTGCTGGCGCGGCATTTCCTCATGTGAGGGCAGCGTTAAGGTAAGCGTGCGGAAAATCAGACTTTTGGAGGAGATTTTGCCTGGCTTTTTATGGCAGTTTGCTACGCTTAATACACCTTTGCCGTCTGCCGAATAGTAAGGAAATCATCATGAAAACATGGGCCATTGCTGCCTCTGCGCTGGTTGTTGCACTCTCTCTCACCGGTTGTTCCAGCGATTACGTCATCGCCACCAAAGAGGGCAATATGATCCTGACTCAGGGTAAACCGAAAATTGATAAGGAAACCGGCTTAATCAGTTATACGGATGAGCAGGGTAACCAGCGTCAGATTAACGGCGACAGTGTTAACCAGGTGATTGAAAGGTAACAAATTAGTTAACCATTGCCCGGCGGGAAACAGCATTGTCCGGCCGGGCCGGGTGGCTTCCGGCACCCACCGGGCTGCGCCCTTCTCTTCCCCGGCCACTTTCCCCCTCCCGGCAGCTTGGTTATAGTCAATCCGGCATTGATCATCTGTGCGAGAAGAAAAACGCGATTGTGAAGAAAAGATAACGTCCCCAGAGACGCATTTTTTCAGCCTATATTCTTAACACTAAGGAAAACCGGCAATGCATTATCACCGTATCCCCCACAGCTCTTTGGAAGTCAGCGTTCTGGGATTGGGCACCATGACCTTCGGTGAGCAAAACAGCGAAGCCGATGCCCACCAGCAACTCGATTATGCCCTGTCCGCCGGGATTAACCTGATCGATACCGCAGAAATGTACCCGGTGCCGCCGCGCCCTGAGACACAAGGGCTGACTGAAAGCTATATCGGCAGTTGGCTGAAGGCGCGCGGCTGCCGTGAGAAAGTGGTGCTGGCAAGCAAGGTGTCCGGGCCGTCACGCGGCAGTGATGCCGCCATCCGCCCCGACCAGGCCCTCGACCGTAAAAACATCCGCAACGCGCTGGATGCCAGCCTGAAACGCCTGAACACCGATTACCTCGACCTCTACCAGCTGCATTGGCCGCAGCGCCAGACCAACTGCTTCGGTAAGCTGAACTACACCTACACCGATGACAAACCCGCCGTGACGCTGCTGGAGACGCTGGAAGCGCTGAACGAGCAGGTTCGCGCCGGGAAAATCCGCTATATCGGCGTCTCCAACGAAACCCCGTGGGGCGTGATGCGCTACCTGCAACTGGCGGAAAAGCACGACCTGCCGCGCATTGTCTCGATCCAGAACCCCTACAGCCTGCTGAACCGCAGCTTTGAGGTGGGCCTGGCAGAGATAAGCCACCACGAGGGCGTGGAGTTGCTGGCCTACTCCAGCCTGGCGTTCGGCACGCTGAGCGGCAAATACCTGAACGGTGCCAGACCGGCCGGCGCGCGCAATACCCTGTTCAGCCGTTTCACGCGCTATACCGGGGAACAGGCGGAGCAGGCGATTGCTGAGTACGTGGCGCTGGCGAAACGCCATAACCTTGACCCGTCGCAGATGGCACTGGCCTTTGTGCGCCAGCAGCCGTTTGTCGCCAGTACCCTGTTGGGTGCCACCACGCTGGATCAACTGAAGCTCAACATCGACAGCCAGAACCTGGTGCTGGATGAAACGATCATGCAGGAACTGGAAGCGATCCACCGCCGCTTTACCATTCCGGCGCCGTAACCCTTTTGCACATCAGGCAAAAAAACAGGGCGGAAATTCCGCCCTGTTTTCATGGTGAGGGGTGTTTGAGGGGAATGACCGTGGATTAGCCCGTCCGCCGCCCCTGCCAGAGCCACAGCCCGCCAATCGCCAGCGCAAACAGCACACCAAAGCCAATCCCTACCGCCACCACCGGCGTGCCCAGCTTCACCACCAGCGAGTAGAGGCCGAGCATCAGCAGCATCGCGCTGTTTTCCCCCAGGTTTTGCACCGCAATCGCGTTACCCGCCCCGACGGTGAGTTTGCCGCGCTCCTGCAACAGCGCGTTGAGCGGCACCACAAAGAAGCCGCCGAGCAGGCCAATCGCCACCAGCAGCACGGCTGCATTCACCAGCTGATGCTGGAGCGCAAACAGCACCACCGCCACGCCCATTAAAATCCCGGCCGGCATACAGCGTTTCACGGTTTTCAGCGTCACCAGCCAGGCCGCAGCCCCGGCCCCGAGCACAATGCCAATCGCCACAAAGGCGTTCAGCAGCGTCGGCAGGGTGTGGGTGGTGATGCCGAGCGCCACCGGCACCCACAGCACCAGCAGCAACCGCAGCGTGACACCCGCGCCCCAGAACAGGCTGGTGCCCACCAGCGAGAAACGGGCGCCGCTGTCCTGCCACAGGGTGCGTGCCGCCTGCGCAAAGGCGCTGACCATCCGCACCGGGTGCCACGGCTGGCCGGGGCGCGCCGCCGCCAGCCGCGGGATAAACAGGTTCGCCACCACCGCCGCCCCATAGGCCGCGGCACACACGCCGATGGCCGCCAGCAGGTGCCAGTCCGCCAGCCAGCCACCGGCCACCGACCCGAGCAGGATTGCGGCGATGGTCGAGGACTCCATCAGCCCATTGGCTTTGACCAGCTGCTCACCGCGGGTGATCTCGCCGAGGATGCCGTACTTGGCCGGGGAATAGGCCGCCGCCCCCACGCCCACCAGCGCGTAGCCGAGGAACGGGTTCAGCCCGGCCAGAATCGCCGCCGCCCCCACCAGCTTCAGCAGGTTGGCGACCATCATCACCCGCCCTTTGGCGACGCTGTCGGCAAACTGCCCGACAAAGGGTGCCAGCACAATATACGCGGCGACAAACGCCATCTGGAGGATCGGCTGGCTCCAGTCGGGGTAGTGTTGCTGGGTGATCAGCGCCAGGGTGGCGAACAGCAGCGCGTTGTCACCAAAAGCGGAGAGGAACTGCGCCACAATCACCGCCACCATACTGCGCGACAGCAGGCCGTCACCGGCCTTCAGGTTCTGTATCATGCTGTGCTCTCCGGGTTTTCGGCCATCTGGCGCAGGGCGACGAAGTCAGGTTTACCGCTGCCGAGCAGCGGCAGGGCTTTCACCACGCGGATGTCACGCGGTACTGCCAGCTCCGGGGTGCCGCTGTCACGCGCGGCGTTCAGCAACTGTTCGCGCGTCAGCCCGCGATCCGTGGTGAACAGCACCAGCGTCTCGCCGCGGGTGCTGTCGGGGCGCGAGGCGGCGGCGTGTTGCCCTTCCGGCGAGGCCCGCAGCGCCAGTTGTTCGACGCTCTCCAGTGACACCATTTCCCCGGCCAGTTTGGCGAAGCGCTTCACCCGGCCAAGGATGGTGCAGAAGCCCTGTTCGTCCAGCGTCACGATGTCGCCGGTGTCATACCAGCCGGGCTGCATCTGGCCTTCACGGTTTTCCGCCGCCGGTGTCTCCAGCCGGCCGGGGTTTTCCACCCGCAAATAGCCTTTCATGATGTTCGGCCCTTTCAGTTGCAGCCGCCCGCCCTGCTCAATGCCCGCCACCGGGATCAGGCGCGCCTGCATACCCGGCAGGATGCGCCCGACAGTGCCCGCTTTCGCCGCCATCGGCACGTTAATTGCCACTACCGGCGCACACTCGGTGACGCCGTAGCCCTCCAAGATGCGGATGCCGAATTTATCCTGCCAGACCTGTTTCGTGCCGGCGGAGAGTTTCTCTGCGCCCGCCACCACGTAGCGCACACGTGCGAAATCATACGGGTGGGCGAAGCGCGCATAGTTGCCGAGGAAGGTGGACGTGCCGAACAGCACCGTGCAGTTGCGGTCATACACCAGTTCCGGCACCACGCGGTAGTGCAGCGGGCTGGGGTAGAGGAACACGCGGCTGCCGGTCATCAGCGGCGTCAGCAGCCCCACCGTGAGGCCGAAGGCGTGGAACAGCGGCAGCGCCGACATAAAGCGGTCACGCGGGGTGAAGTCCGCCACGGTGCGAATCTGCTCGACGTTCGCCAGCAGGCTGGCGTGGCTGTGCACCACGCCTTTCGGGTTGCCCTCGGAACCGGAGGTAAACAAAATGACCGCGGCATCGTCCGGCTTTTGCGGCACCCTTGCCCGGCGCGGGAACAGCAGATGGGTGAGGATCCAGAGCTTGTCTTCCGTGGTCACGGTGTCTTTCAAATCTTCGAGATAGACCCAGTTGGCCTCCGTCACCTGCTCCGGCAGCGCAGTCAGGTTGCCCTTCTCAAGGAACTGGCGCGAGGTGACGATGGTGCGGATCTCCGCCGCTTTCATCGCACTGCGCAGGCCCTTCACCCCGGCGGTGTAGTTCAGCAGTGCCGGCACCCGCCCGCGCAGCGTCGCGCCGAGGATCGCCGCCGCCATGATGGTGGCATTGGGCAGCAGCAGCCCGACATGCTCGCGCTCCTGCGTGAAACGTTGCAGGATGCGGCTCACCCCGAGCGTTTTTTTCAGCAGCCCGTGGTAACTGTCCTCCTGGAAATTGATGTCTTCAATCACCGGCTTGAAGCGGCCGTAACGGGTCTGCGCCGCCAGCAGCGCGTCGAACAGCGTCTGCGGCTCACACGTCGCCATGCGCGCGTCCATCATGATCTGATGCAGGCGCGCCCCGGCCAGCACCCGGCGCTCACGGGCGCGCGGGGCGTCCGGCATCGGCACCCTGGTCGGCGGCAGCACGCGGATCGTGACTTTCGGGAACAAACGGGTCTGGAAATCGCCGCGCAACCGGCCGAACGGCGTGAACTCCGCGCCGTCGATGCGCACCGGCAGCACCGTGGCACCGGAACGGGCCGCAATAAAGGCCGCGCCGTCATAAATTTTCATCAGCGAACCGGTCACCGTGATCCGCCCTTCGGGGAAGACCACAACCGGCCGCCCGGCCTGCACCTCGCGCACCAGCCGCTTGATCGCCATCGGGTTGGTGGGGTCGAGCGGCACAAAATCGACGTAGGGCTTAATCAGCCGCATAAACCAGCGGTCAGTGATACGGCTGTAAACGGCAAACACCGGCTTAACCGGCAGGAATAACGCCAGCAGCGCGCCGTCGAGGAATGAGACATGGTTTGGCGTGATAAGTAACTTGTCATGCCGGAACTGCGCCGGGTCAGCCTCGACCGAGACACGAAACAGGATTCTGAATAATCCCCTGAGCAATGCATACACAGCCCATCTCCTTATGAGGAAACCGGGCAACAACATGCTGCCCTGAACAGGGCACAGGATAGCGTACCCGCCCGCCACTGACGACCGGGCAACAGTAAAGTTCGTTTAAGTAAGGGCACGGAAAGGGACAGGAATCGCAGGCAAAAAAAAACCTACGCATCCGCGTAGGTTGGTGCAATTGAATAGGCTCTCAACATACAGAGTATGTTGATTTCTCACCAATCAATACCTCTGGGACGTCCTACTCTAGAGATCGCCCCCTTAAGAAACCACCGCTGAATCGAAAGAGTTCTGCTCTAAATGCAACCAACTGTAAAATCCCTTCCGTTCATGTAATCAACGAATTAAAAGTACATAAACCCGCGGTTTTATGGTTTTTTTCCCACGGCCTGCGGCGGGGTTTCTACGGCGCTCACCTCCACCAGGCAGCTCATGGCATTTGGCCCCTGAGTTAATGACGACGTCCCTATATCCAGCGTCAATACATTCGGGTTGCCCGCCTGCTCCACGTCTTCACGCTGCGTGCCGAAGCCGGGATCAAACCATGCGCCGGTGGCCATCACCACCACGCCGGGGGCGAGGCCCGCATTCAGGCGCAGCCCGGCGAGGCAGGCCCCGCGCGCATTATGCACCCGCACCACCCCGCCCTCACGCAGGCCACGGGCGGCGGCGTCATCCGGGCGCATCTGGATCGTCTCTTTCCCGGCCGTTTTATTGCCCTGCGCCAGCGGGGCCTGATCCAGCTGGCTGTGCAGGCGGTCGCTGGGCTGCACGGTGATCAGGTGCAGCGGCCAGCGTGCGGCGGCGGCGTCCCCCAGCCATTCCACCGGCGGTTGCCACTGCGGGTGCGGGGCCATGTCGGCATGGCCGAACCCGGCCAGCGTCTCGCTGTACAGCTCAATCTTGCCGCTCGGCGTCTTCAGCGGGTGGCGCTGCGGGTCTTGCCGGAAACGCTCAAAAAAGACGTACGGCGTGCTGGGTTGCGGCAGCTCAACGTGGCCCCGCTGCCAGAAGGTGTCGAAATCCGGCCAGGTGACGCCGGTGCCCGCCTGCGCCTCGCCGCATTGCTGGTAGATATGGCGCAGCCACGCCTGCTCATCACGCCCGCCGGTAAAGGCGTCACGGTAGCCGAGCCGCTCGGCCAGCTCGCTGAAAATATCGAAATCGTTGCGGGCCTGATGCAACGGCGCAATCGCCTGATGCATGGCGAAGACGTAGCGATCGCGCGAGGAGCCGCCGATGTCGTTGCGCTCCAGGGTCGAGGTCACCGGCAGCACGATGTCGGCCAGCTTCGCTGCCGGTGTCCACCAGATGTCCTGCACGATGATGGTCTCCGGCTTCTCCCAGCCTGCCAGCAGCCGGTTGAGTTGCTGGTGATGGTGGAACGGGTTGCCGCCCGCCCAGTGCACCAGCTTAACGTCCGGATAATGGTGGGTTTCGCCCTGGAAACTGTAGGGCGCGCCGGGGTTGAGCAGCATGTCGGCAATACGCGCCACCGGGATTGCCAGCCCGGCCGGGTTCGGCACGGCGGGCATTGACGGCCCCGGCGTGTCATGGCGCGGGTTGCCGACGCTGTTCATCGAACCGTGGCCGAACGAGAAGCCGCCGCCCGGCAACCCGACCTGGCCGAGCATCGCACTCAGCGCAATCATCATCCAGTAAGGTTGCTCGCCGCGATGGGCGCGCTGGACGGCGTAGGCGCAGGTGATAAAGCTGCGTACGCCAATTAACTGTTGTGCCAGTTGGCGGATGCGCGCCGCCGGGATGCCGGTGATCGCCGCTGCCCAGGCCGGGGTTTTTGCCACGCCGTCACTGCTGCCGTTCAGGTAGGCGCGCAATGGCGGCCAGCCGGTGCAGTACGTCGCCATAAAGGTGTCATCCACGGCACCCAGCCGGTCAATCTCATGCCCCAGCGCCAGCATCAGCGCCACGTCGGTATTGGGGCGGATCGGGATCCACTCCGCATTGAGGAACGCGGGGCAGTCGTCACGGGTCGGGCTGATGTTGATAACCGGCGTGCCCTGCGCGGCCAGCCGCGCCAGCCAGGGTTTCAGCGTATGTTCACCCGCGCCGCCGGAGGCCACCTGCGCATTTTTCAGCGCCAGCCCGCCAAAGGCCACCAGCACGTCCGCGTGGTCAGCCACGCTCTGCCAGTCGGTGACGCGCCCGGTCAGCGGGCTGAAGGTGCCGATCACATGCGGCAGGAAGAATTGCGCCGCGCCCCAGCTGTAATTACCGACCTGATCGACCCCGCCGCCGCCGCTGAAGTAAAAGCGCCGCACCAGCGAACGCGCATGGTGCAGGCGCCCGGCGGAGGACCAGCCGTAAGAGCCGGTAAACAGCCCGCCGGGGCCGTGGCGGTCGCGTACCCGTTGGTTCTCTTCTGCGACCAGCGCCAGCGCCTCGTCCCATTCGACCTCAACAAATTCCTCACGCCCGCGCAGGCTGCGGTCACTGTGTTCACGGCGTTGCAGCCAGGAGCGGCGCACTGCCGGTTTGCGGATGCGGCTATCGGCGTAGATCGCCGGGGCGATGGCGGCCAGCATCGGTGACGGGTCACGGTCAGCGGCAAAGGGCTCGCAACCGGTCAGCACGCCATCGTCGACGACAGCAGTGTAGGCGCCCCAGTGCGCCAGGTGCGGGAAACGTTGTATCGGCATGGTTATTGTTCGCAGGCTATCAGGCAGGCCGTCAACCTATCACCAACCGCCCGCCTTGCCAAATCTGCGCCGCCGCCCGTGGGGGCTTCTACACTTTACAGATGATGGTTTACGCACCGCCGCTGGCGGAAAAGGAGCCGTGATGGCCGATCCCTGCTGGTACCCGCTGCTCAGCCTGCCGCCCTACCCGGCTGAGCGTTTTGCGCCGCTGGCTGACCGGCTGGCGCGGCTGCTGATGACGAAAAACGATCTGCTGCTGATCCAGGGCGAAGCGATGCTGGCGCTGGAGTCGGTGGCGGTGAGCCTGTCGCGCCCCGGTATGCATATCCTGAATGTGGTCACCAGCCCCTACGGCCTCTACTTCAGCCAGTGGCTACGGCGCGGCGGCGCAGAGGTACACGACGTCAAAGCGCCGTCCGGTTACCCGATCACGCCGGCGGCGTTTGATCAGGCGCTGGACGCTATGCCGACGCTGGACGCAGTGGTGCTGGCGCATGGTGAGGCGGCCAGCGGCATTGTTAACCCGCTGAGTGAGATTGCCGCGCGCGTCCGCCAACGCCAGGCGCTGCTGGTGGTGGATGCGGTGGCGTCGGTCGGCGGCCATACGCTGGATGTGGACGGCCTCGGCATTGATATCGCGGTGATCGGCCCGCAAAAGGCGCTGGGCGGCCCGGCGGGCCTGTCTGCCGTCAGCGTCAGCGCACGCGCCTGGCCGCGGCTGATGACGCCCGCCGGGTACGCGCAATCCTGCCTGTCACTCAACGAGCTGAAACGCCAATGGCTGGATCGCGGCCGCGGCGCGCTGCCCGGCACGCCCTCCGCCGGGGATTTCTGGGCGCTGGAATCCGCGCTGGACCGGCTGGAAAACGAAGGGCTGGTCGCCCTGATTAACCGCCACCTCAAGGCCGCACAGGCGACACGCGCCGGGCTGCGGGCGCTGGGGGTGGTGCCGTGGGTATCAGACGAGGCGTGCGCGTCGTCGCTGGTGACGGCTGCCCCGGTACCGGAGGACGTTGATACCGATGCCTTAATCGCGGATGCATTGGCGCTGGGCGCGGCCATCTCGCCCGGCGTCGGGGTGATCGCCCACCAGTTGGTGCGCCTTCACCACAGCGGCATCCATGCCGTGTTTCCCTCCGTGTTAACCAATGTGGTGGCTTACGGCGCGGCATTGGCGCGCCACGGCTGCCCGGCGGATGTGGCGGCGGCCGCGGCGGTCATCACCCATCATTACCTGCCGCTGCCTGGTGCAGCAGGCCATCAGCATACCGAGCCGACGTTGTAACCGCTGCCATTACGCCCGGTGATTATCTTTCGAGTGAAAGCCCCGCTTTCGCCGGAAAAATGCCTGTTTCTTTCGGTTGCAGCCCCAGTATGGGATCTGGCTCCCTTGCAGCCGCGGTGCTTTTCCGCAAAACTGAGGTGTAAGCGATTACCCCGCTGCCTGATGATGACATCAGGCGATGTAATCAGGCTGCCGTACACGGCACCTCACTTTGTATGATGGAATCACTATGGCCACGATTAAGGATGTTGCCAGGCTGGCGGGCGTTTCCGTTGCCACGGTATCACGCGTTATCAACCACTCCCCGAAAGCCAGCGAAAATTCACGCCTCAGCGTATTGAGCGCCATGGAGCAGCTGCAATATCACCCGAATGCCAATGCCCGCGCACTGGCCCAGCAGTCCAGCGAGACACTGGGGCTGGTGGTCGGCGATGTCTCCGACCCGTTTTTCGGTGCGATGGTGAAAGCCGTGGAACAGGTTGCCTATAACACCGGGAATTTCCTGCTGATCGGCAACGGCTACCACAATGCGGAGAAGGAGCGGCAGGCGATTGAGCAGCTGATCCGCCACCGTTGCGGCGCGCTGGTGGTCCATGCCAAAAAATTGCCGGACGAGGAGCTGGCCGGGCTGATGGCGCAGATCCCGGGAATGGTGCTGATTAACCGTATTCTGCCCGGCTTTGAGGCGCGCTGTGTGGCGCTGGACGACCATTACGGTGCCTGGCTGGCGACCCGCCACCTGATTCAGGCCGGGCATCAGCGCATCGCGGTGATCTGCTCGAACCATCAGATCTCCGATGCCCACGACCGGCTCCAGGGCTATCTGGACGCGCTGAAGGAGCACAATATTGCGGTGGATGACCGGCTGATCGCCTATGGCGAGCCGGACGAAATTGGTGGTGAGCGGGCGATGATCGACCTGCTCGGCCACGGCAAAACCTTTACCGCCGTGACCTGTTATAACGACCCGATGGCTGCCGGGGCGCTGTCGGTGTTAAGTGATAACAGCATTGAGGTGCCGCAGCAGATGTCCCTGATTGGGTTTGATGATGTGCTGATTTCGCGCTACCTGCGCCCGCGCCTGACCACGGTGCGCTACCCGGTGGTGACGATGGCCAATCAGGCCGCTGAGCTGGCGCTGGCGCTGGCCAACAACCAGCCGCTGCCGGAAACCACCCACATGTTCAGCCCGACGCTGGTGCGCCGCCATTCGGTGATGGCCCCACCGGCCACGGCCCCGCAGCCGGTGCAGGCACCGGCCGGAGAAACCCCCTGAAGATTTCCCCAGCCGGTTTTTTATCCGGCAGGCTGTTTACCCGGAAAAGTACCAGTAGCCGCGGTTAATCAGCCCGGTCAGCACGGCCAGGAAAGCCGGATTCTGCCACGCCTCGCCCAGTTCTTCACGGCCCAGGGTGGTGTAGCGGCACAGCGCATCGGCCGCCGCCGGGTCGGGGGCGTCCAGCCGTTCGCTGTTGACGAAGCAGCGATCGCCGACGCGGATGACACGCAAGCCGCTCAGGCGGACCAGCGTTTCGCCTGCCTCGAGCGCGGCGGCGACTTCATCACTGTCATACGGGGGTTCTGCCGGGGCGATGTCCAGCTCATGGCGCGGCGTGGTGACAAACTGCCCGAGCCACTGGGTAAAGTCATCCGGTTGGTTGATCATCGCAATCATCATGTCGCGCAGGCGCTCCACCTCATGCGCCTCCATGCAGCCCGGATGCGCCCGGCGAGTTAACGCCGGGTCGCGGTAGTGTTCGCTGCCCAGATCGTTTTCCAGTGCGTAGTCGGCGAAGCTGCTGATCAGATCGCGGCCATTCGGCCCGCGGAAGCCCACGGAGTAGTTGAGTGCGGTATCCAGTGTCTGGCCATCATGCGGGAAGCCGGGCGGGATGTAGAGGATGTCGCCGGGTTCGAGTTCCTCATCAATAATCGGGGTGAACGGGTCCACATGCAGCAGGGCGGGATGCGGGCAGAACTGGCGCATCGGCAGGTTTTCGCCGACCCGCCAGCGGCGGCGGCCCATGCCCTGGATGATAAAGACGTCGTACTGGTCGATATGCGGCCCGACCCCGCCGCCCGGTACCGAGAAGGAGATCATCAGGTCATCCAGCCGCCAGTCCGGCAACACGCGAAATGGTGTGACCAGCGCCGCCGACGGGAGGTGCCAATGGTTGACCGCCTGCGCCAGCAGCGACCAGCCGGTTTCCCCGAGGTGGTCAAACGCCTCGAACGGCCCATGCTCCGCCTGCCACTGTCCGTTTTTATAGCTCACCAGCCGGCTATCGACTTCATTCTCCATCGCCAGCCCGGCCAGCTCATCCGGCGTAATCGGGTCTGCAAAGTGTTTAAACGCCTGTTTCAGCACCACCGGCCGTTTTTGCCAGTACGTTGTTAAAAAGTGATCCCAGTCCAGCTCAAGTTGATAATCCATAACGGCGCGCCCATGTGCGAAAAATGAGCCTGATTATAGGGAGCCTCACCCGCCCGCCACCTTGTTATGGGTCAAGTCTTCACCGGATGGAATTTTATTCATTTCTGAGAAAAACCAGGAAATTGCAGCGGGATAAACGCCCTGCTTTTTCCTGACATACCCAAAGAGTTGCAGGTTGGCGGCGGCATAAAAATCATTGCCGAGTGGAGCCGCAGTACATGAACACAGCCACGTTCAGCGAAATCCCACGAGCTATTCTTTCCTGACATACCCAAAGATTTGCAGTCTGGCGGGGGCGTAAAAATCATTGCCGAGTGGAGCCGCAGGGCCGAGCGAGCGGACAAAAAACCACCCCCTATTCTTTCCTTACATACCTGATGATTTGCAGAAAAGGTGGGGGCATTAAAATTATTGCCGACGAGGGCGTAGGGGCGGGTGAGCGGACATGGATGTCCGCGAAAGTCGCAGCCACGCCGGGAGCGTGTCTGCGGCGGCCCGAAAAGCCCGGAGGCGGAGCGAGGGGAGACGCGGCAGCGTCCAATGATTCAGCCGGGGCACCGAACGCGCGCGGGTGCAGGGCCGGCGCGCCGGCAGGCCCTGCTCGGTTGAGGATCGGATGGCCGGGTAGACAATGACACATAAACAACCGAAACCGACCACCCACTACAAACTCCGGCTATAAACCCAAACCCTCTCATCCGGATACTCCACCCCC